>CAZERH010000007.1:5658-17979 GCA_964515535.1 uncultured Anaerolineaceae bacterium | reverse complement strand
CATTAGTGCTGAAAGAGAGTATTTGGCTTCTTCGTAATACAAAGCTGTCTTTGTGCCGTAGCCCGGTTTCTATTGCCTCGCGTTCTTCTTCGCTAAATGCTCGTACATATGCAAATATCTTGCCCGTTTATGCACTAGTAAAGTTTCACTGAGTTTTCAGTACTTTTATAGATTTTCTATAGTATCCCACAAACAGAAACGCACCCCTCCCCGTCATGGTAAAGCTTATTTCTAATTTTATGGTAGTATTCCACATGTACGAGATTACTAGAGGCGATTTTTTGAGGATTTGATTTCCTAGTGGCTTCTGTCAATCCATGAAAACCACCTTTCACCGCTTTTTCTCTCTCATAAAATCTCAACTGAGTTTTGCTGATATTCTCAGGAAGCATAAGATAAGCTTTGAATAAAGTCTCTACTCCCACATCTAAAATCAAAAAAGCAATATGCTGATTAAAATCTAGCTACACGACACTTTTGAAAAACTCTTCTCTCAAGCTCACGCAATACCCAAAGGGCATGCTTCGCGAAGCCGCTAAGTTGCTAAGAGAAGCTTTGAAACTTTGCGTTTTTGCGGCTTTGCGTGAGGCAAAAATATGAAATCCTTAAACTGTCATGTGGCTAGGATTTTTATTGACATTTTTACCCTCGCAAAGAATGGAGTATATTCTTTTTATCGTGTTTCACTAACCAATTGAACCATACAACTGTAAATATAAGGAGATAAATATGTATCAAAAAATAACAATTGTCGGCAACCTTGGACGAGATCCGGAAATGCGCTATACGCCCAGCGGACAGGCGGTTACAAATTTAAATGTTGCAACCAATCGACAATATACATCTAACAGCGGTGAACGCGTCAAGGAAACAACTTGGTTTCGCGTTTCGGTTTGGGGAAAACAGGCAGAAGCCTGCAACCAATATCTAAAATCAGGCTCAAAAGTGTTGGTTGAAGGACGTATGCAACAAGATAAAGAGACCGGTGGTCCGCGCATTTGGACAAGAAACGATGGTTCGCCCGGAGCATCTTTTGAAATCACCGCACAAACTGTACGCTTCCTATCCACCCGCCAAGAAGACCAAGCCAACTCGGCAGGTGGAGGTGTGAGTAGTGATGGAGCCAACTACGGTGCCGGCAACGCGATGGAACCTCCGCAAGAGGATGAAATCCCCTTTTAGTTATTCCTAGTACACTTGGGCGTAAATAATCACCAAGCCCGAAAATTCATTTTCGGCTAATATACTAAGTCCGTTTAAACGGGCTTCCCGTTTTAAGCAAGATTTCAATCTCGCTGGGAAAAATGCGACTTATCACTTATTTACGCTATGATGTACCAGTCCTGCAAAAAGCTGATACTTTTGCAGGACTTTTTTGAAAAAAATTAGCCCTCCTCCCAATTCCCCTCTGAGAAAGGAGTTGAGGCAGAATAATAAGAGAGAAGATAATGACCACTCCCAAACAACCCATCCAAACTAAAAAAATAGCCATGGACACCTCCCCGGAGCTAGTCACAAATTATGCTAATTTAGCACGGATAGCCCACTCTCCCGCAGATATTGTTTTTGAATTTGCACATCTGCTTCCCGGCTCACAAAAAGCCAAAGTCGGGACGCGCGTAGTGATGACCCCCGTCAGTGCGAAACTATTGCTCAAAGCTCTCACCGATAATCTAGCGCGCTATGAAAACGCATTCGGCGAAATCACCATGCCAAAAGCCAACACTTTGGCAGACAATCTTTTTCGTCCATTCTTGAAACCGGATTCAGATGAGGCAGAAGAATAATGGAAAATCTAGAACTTATCGCCAATCAAATTCGTGAAAAATTTGATATACAAACAGCCGCACGCGACAAAGCCCTCTCCACCTCGCGCACATTAATTCAACATTGCTCAAAAGCCATTCGTGCCGTGCATCGCGATGACGACGAGGGCATGATCGAACACCTTGCGCAAGCCACTACATTAGCCAAAACGCTTAAAGACAATCTCATCACCGAGCACCCAGACCTTTATCACGCAGGATATACGCAGGACGCATTAAAAGAATTTGTTGAAGCCGAAGTCACTTGTGCCTTAATCAAAGAAAAACCTCTCGTCACTCTCGATGAACTGGATTTGCCGCACGCCACCTACCTCAAAGGACTGTCGGAAGTAGTCGGAGAATTGCGCCGCAGAACACTCGATGAACTACGCAGTGGATATTCACAAGAAGCCGAACGCCTTTTAACACAAATGGACGAGATTTATTCCGTTCTCGTCACAATGGACTACCCCAACGCCATCACGCACGGTCTACGCAGACAAACCGACATTGCACGAAGCATCATCGAACGCACGCGCGGCGATATTACCTTTAGCCTACGCGGCGAACACCTCGAAAAGAAAATAGATGCCCTCAGAAAACAACTTGGCGTAAAAAAATAAAAGGAAAAGAAAATGGCAAAAGCAGGAAAAAAGCACTCCCTCCTAATCTACGAACACACTCTCAAAATATGGTACCCTGCCACCTTTTTGCTTAGCATCCTTCTCTTCATCATCTGGTGGTTTTTGCCCTATATCAATCCTGAAAAAACACAAAGTGACTGGAAAGACATGCTTCTACTTTTTTCCGCTAGTGCATCTCTTCTAGTGACCATCTTCCTTTTTCTCATGCGAAAAGCCGCGTACGTGCGCCCTTACCCAAAGTATCTGCGCCTCGCCACGCCTTTTTTTAGGTTAAATATCTCCTACAAACGCATCCTAAAGACAAGATCTACCGAAATGTCTACGCTTTTCCCGCCCTCAAAACTATCCGCGTGGCAACGAGAATCGATGGCACCACTATTAAGAAAAACCGTCATCGTTGTAGACCTAAACGCCTTCCCCATGTCCCCATCCTTTCTGCGGCTTTTCCTCTCGCCCTTCTTCTTCAAAGACAAAACCCCTCATTTTGTTTTTCTAGTTGAAGACTGGATGCGCTTTAGCGTAGAACTGGAAAGCCTTCGTTCGGGTGGCGATATTATTAGAAAAAAAGAAGAAGATAATGCCAGATCAATCCTCACCGCCATATCCGCAGACAAATGAAAATATACTTTGCCTGTTCCATCACGGGAGGGCGTGAATACGAGAAAAATTACCAAGCAATCACCAAATTTTTATTGGATGAGGGACACGAAGTCCCAACCGCGCATCTGGCAGAATCGAATATCCTCGATTTAGAGCGCATCGTCATCCCCAGCGATGTTTACGTGCGCGACATAAACTGGATTCTGTCCAGCGACATCTTGCTGGCGGAAGTCAGCGTCCCCTCGCACGGAGTTGGGTACGAAATCGGATACGCATTAAATGCAGGCAAGCGAGTCCTCTGCCTCCATCATGAAAGCAAGGCAATTTCAAAAATGATTACAGGCAACCCGCACCCGCTATTAACCATCAACACCTACAAAGATATACCGCAAGCCTTAACACAATTATCAGCTTATTTGTGAAGATAATCACCAACAAGCCGTGACCTTCTACTTTGTACTTTTCAGCACAATAAGATAAGATTTCTTTGGAGACAGAAAAGACATACTCCTCCAGTCTCCTCCTTTGGCGAAAGCCTCCGCTCTAATCATCATCTGAGCGGAGGCGTTGCATTTAAGCGGGAAAATTGCAAGAGACCGGTAAAAAAGATTCTGACGTTCAAAATTTCTCTTTGCTCTGCTATACTTATGCTAAGTAATTGAGCAGAAGCTTTCACAAGTAAGCCAACTCCTTAAACCAAAAAATCACGACATCGACTATTGCTCGTTGACGTGATTTTTCGAGAAAACAGATTAGAAAAAAGATTAAGCCGATTTACCCAAAGTCTTGATACACTTAGTACACAGAACTTTCTTGACCTTTCGACCATTTTCGTAAAGTGTTACCTTTTGCAAATTAGGTTTAAATTTCCGTTTAGTCGCCTTCATAGAAAAAGAACGACTATTACCAAAAGTTGTTTTCTTGTTGCAGTGAGCGCAGACAGCCATTTTTAGCTCCTTTCAGCGTAAAAATAATAGCATTATTTTGGGCTTTATGCCCAAGCGAGGCATTCTACCATAAAGCGTATCCTTCCACAAGCAAATTTGTTATATCTTAAAGACTTAAGACGTCAGCCCTAAGCCCGCCTTAAACGCTAAGGCTAAAGTCTACAGTCTCCCCAAAAGGAAAAAAACTATGAGTAAAGAAGAAACCACCCTAGGCGCAATTCACGTTTCCCCAAACGCAGTTGCTACCATCGCTTACCATGCCACATTGCGCTCTTACGGTGTAGTCGGACTGGCATCGAAAAACCTCGCCTCCGGATTAGCACAAACCATCACCCGAGACCCCAATCGTGGCATATCTGTGCGTTACAACGACGATAAAATAGATATAGCCATTTTCATTATCGTCCAACACGGCACGCGTATTGCATCTGTAGCCACCAGTGTTGCGAATACTGTCCAATTTAATGTTGAAAAAGCATTAGGGGTACGCGTAAATAGTATAGATGTGCATGTTGCCGGTTTACGCGTTGGGGATGAGAATTAAAGCAAACCAGTGGTCTAGGAATCAATAAATCAGAGTAAACCCTAACACCCGATTTATTGATTCCCGATTCCTGAAATGGAGCAATTATGACAGAAGAACAAAATGCCGCACGCACAAAAAAAATAGAAGAAATGCGAGCACTCCCCTTCAACGGGCAAGCCTACAAAAGGCTTGTTGAAGCGGGGCTAACTTGGCTACGCACCAATCAAGACAGTGTAAACGCCCTCAACGTTTTCCCCGTTCCCGATGGCGACACGGGAACAAATATGGTGCTTACCATGCAATCCGCCTACGATGAGATTGCAGATCTTGGACATCGAAAAGTGACAGATATGGCGGATGCCTTCGCACAGGGCGCGTTAATGGGCGCACGCGGCAACTCCGGCGTTATCTTATCCCAAATTTGGCGCGGCATCGCGCGTGGATTGAAAGGTGCTGAGGTCTTAACCGGCGAAAATTTGGCGGACGCGTTCGCGCAAGCCCGCGATACCGCCTACCGTGGCGTTGTCCGTCCTGTTGAGGGGACTATCCTCACCGTTTCTAAAGATATAGCCGCCGCCGCCGAAAAATCGAACGCAGAGGGCGATTGCCCCATAGCCCTTTTAGAAAAAGTGGCAAAAGCGGCAGACGAATCGGTAGAACACACCCCGGAACTTTTGCCCGTTCTTAAAGATGCGGGGGTAGTAGACTCCGGCGGCATGGGGCTATACCTCATCATTGAAGGAATGCTTAAATATATCTACGGCGAGCCACTAGACAAAGCTACGATGATTGTTAAACCCATGGCGGCTCTTGAAATGGAAGAGGCAATGCACGCTGTTGAAGAGGGACAAGATTTTGAAGTGGTAGTCGACTTTTACCCCGATGGAGAATTGGAACTAAAACCTTTCTACGACGCACTTGAAGAAATGGGAACGTCCATCCAAATCGGTGAGGGGGATGGCATGTATAGAATGCACATCCACGTCCCGCTGGAGAACCGCTATTTGCCGATTGACTATATCATGGAATTAGGCACCGTCACCGATGTGGCAATGGAGAATTTGGTCGCCCAAATGGATCTGTTAAATGCCAACACAGATTACGACAGGCTAGAGCTGACGAACATCGCCCCGGGAGAAATCGCGGTCGTCACGGTCTCTCCCGGTCCCGGCATATCTCGTGTTTTTGCCAGCTTGGGCGTCGCGGCAATTGTTGAGGGCGGGCAAACGATGAATCCCAGCACCAAAGAGTTATTGGCGGCTTTTGAAAATTTACCAACCGATAAAATCATCATCCTGCCGAATAATAAAAACATCATTCTCGCGGCAGAAGCCGCAAGAGATGTGACTGTTAAAGAAGTCCACGTTGTGCCTTGCAAAACCGTTCCACAAGGATTAGCCGCGATGCTAATGCACAATCCAACCGGCGATTTGGGAAATGTGGTGAAAAAAATGGTCAAAAACCTAGATACCGTGCTAACCGGTGAAGTGACCACCGCCACCCGCACCGTAGAAATTGACGGCATAAATGTAGAAACCGGACAAGTGATTGCCTTGCTAAACGGAAAATTGGTCTTGGCGGCAGAAACGGTAGAAGAAGCCTGCCTGAATTTGCTAGAGAAAGCGGAGATAGACGAGTGCGAACTCATCACGCTTTATATGGGCGGCGATTATCCGCGTAAAGAGGCAAACCGTGTCGGGGATTTAATTCAAGAGAAATATCCAGATTATGAGGTTGAGATGCTAGATGGCGGTCAGTCGCATTATCAGTTAATTCTTTCTATTGAGTAGAAGCAAGACAAATCTACGCATTACATGTAGCATAACATTTCACGAAAAACACTCCCGCGATTTCTTTTAATGTCGAGGGAGTTTTCTTTAGGTGCGAATAGGAAAGTATGATGAAAATAGGATTGCTCACAGATAGCATAGCCGATATTCCGGTTGACTTGCTAAAAAAACACAATATAGAAGTTGTTCCCGCCATCATCGTAATTGACGGGAAAAGTTATATTGACGGTATAGACATCACCCGTAAAGAATTTTATGCAAAGATGCATTCGTTTAAAAAACCGGCGACTACAGCCGCAATCTCTACGGGGGAGTTTAAAACACACTACGAAAAATTATTCGATATGGGTGCAGAAAAAATTTTCTCTATTCATGCCGCGTCTCAATTGAGCGGCATTTATAACGCGGCGCGTCTTGCGGCAGAATCTTTTGGCAAAAAAGTCCAACTTGTAGATAGCGGACAACTCAGTCTCGGGATTGGTTTTCAGGTTTTAGAAGCCGCCGATGCAATTGAGCAAGGAGCCAGCGTTGAAAACATCACAAAAATGCTCTCCACTATCCAAAAACGGATTAAATTAGTCGCCGCCCTAGATACGCTCGAATATCTGCGCCGTAGCGGGCGTGTTTCGTGGACAAAAGCGCGCGTTGCCGCCCTGCTCAACCTCAAACCGATGATCGAATTAGGGTATGGGAAAGTAGACAATCTTGGGGCTGTCCGCACTACGCACTTGGCTAATCGCCGCTTAAAAGAAATTTTACAAGAAGTTGGTACAGTAAAAAGATTGGCGATTTTACATACCAACGCCGAAGAACGCGCCCACCGATTTTTAGCAAATCTCGCCCCGTCTATGGCAATAAAACCTTTAATCGTTAATGTTACACCGGTCATCGGGGCGCATTTAGGACCAAAAGGAATTGGGTTTACATTAGTGAAAAGTAAAATATAAACGTAATTGCTCAAAATACCATCCGCTTTACTACAGGATATATCAGCCAAACGCTATACCACTTGCAAACTTGCCGCTTGCAAACATGCAACTTGCCCCAACCCCGTGATAAAATACACCCTATGTACCCTTCAATAGAAAAACTACAAAAATATGTCCGCTTAGAAGCGAAAAACGGTTACGACAATAAAGCCATCATTGGCGGTCTCGCAAGTATGCTCGAGACTTGGGAATCTGAGGCACGAAACGATGGGATTGCTGAAGAAATTATCCAAGCTGTTACGGGGCGTTTGCGTGATTACGCAGGTCTCAGCCCGGAATCGCGAAGAGTAACTCTCTTTGGAATAGGCAACCGCCTCAAGAGAGAATATCCTGAACTGGGGGATGAAAAACCGCTCCCCGCGCGACCCAAGCCCGCGCCCGCGCGGGAGACAAAACCCCTGCCCGAGCAAGATTCTGCCGAAGATGGCGATCAAACCCAAACACCCGCGCCAACTGAGGAAAAACCTGCCCCCCAACAAGATAGCGTTGAAGAAAGCACCCCCGTTCGGCGTCCCGCGCGTCCCCGCTCCGCATCTGTTCCCGGTGCGGTCCCCAGCAAAACGCCCATCGCATTAAACGCCGCACTAACCGTCCTACAAGGCGTTGGTCCCCGAAACGCGGCTACCCTCGAAAAACTGGGACTCTTCACCCTGCGCGATATGCTCTATAACTTCCCGTATCGGTATGATGATTATAGCCAGCTAAAACCGATAAAATCGCTGTGGTATGGCGAGCAAGTAACCGTAATCGGCTCTGTGCAAAGCGTAACGGGGCGACCGATTCGAGGCGGAAAATCTCATATTACCGATGTAATTATTGGAGACGGAACGGGGGCTTTGCGTTTAACATGGTTTAACCAACCGTGGCTCACCAATCGTTTTAAGCAAGGAATGAGCATTTCCGTCTCAGGAAAAATCGATCAATATCTGGGGCGGCTGGTGATGAAAAGCCCCGATTGGGAACTGGTAGAAACTGAGAATTTGCACACAAATCGGATTGTGCCTATTTACTCGCTAACCAAGAAAATCACCCAAAAATGGCTCCGCAAACAAATGAACCAAGTCATTTCTTATTGGGCTCCCCAAATCACCGATTATTTACCTGAGAGTGTGCGTTTAACTGCTAAATTATCGCGGCTCAATACGGCTTTAGAAAATGTCCACTTCCCCAAAACGCAAGCGCATTTAAAATTGGCGCGCGAGCGTTTAGCCTTTGACGAAATTTTCTTCTTGCAAATGGGTGTTTTACGCCAAAAACGCGACTGGCAATCTGTTATGGCGCGTATTTTTGATGTGCCGGAAGAATGGCTCAAAGTGCGCAAAGACATTTTGCCTTTTACTTTAACAGCATCTCAAGAAAAAGCGATTTCCGATATAGTCATGGATTTTGGCTCAGGCAGACCAATGAACCGTTTGCTTCAAGGCGATGTTGGCTCCGGGAAAACGGTGGTCGCGGCGATGGCAATAGAGATTATTGCACACGCGGGCGCACAAAGCGCAATGATGGCACCTACAAGTATTCTTGCCGAGCAACATTATCGCAGTTTGAGCCAAATGCTCACCGCAGGCGAAAGTGCTTTGGCTGAAAGCGAAGTCCGTTTGCTGGTTGGCGATACCCCCGAAGCCAGAAAACAAGAAATCCGTGAGGGTTTGCTGGATGGAAGTATAAAAGTAGTAATTGGGACTCACGCCCTCATTCAGGGACCTGTCGAATTCAAAAACTTACAACTTGCTATCGTAGATGAACAACATCGCTTTGGCGTAGACCAACGCGCCGCGCTCCGTGAAAAAGGGGAAAATTTGCATCTAATGGTGATGACCGCCACCCCAATTCCGCGCTCCTTAGCTCTCACCGTACATGGCGATTTGGATATTTCTGTCATGGACGAACTCCCCGCCGGCAGAAAACCAATCGAAACGCACGTTCTCAGACCGCAAGAACGGGAACGCGCCTATACCATGATCCGCTCCCAAGTTTTAGATGGAAAACAAGCCTTCATTATCTATCCACTAGTCGAAGAAAGTGAAAAAATCGAAGCGCGTGCCGCCGTAAAAGAACACGAAGCACTGCAAGCCGATGTTTTCCGTAAACTCAATGTCGGTCTTTTGCACGGGCGCATGAAACCTGCTGAAAAAGAAGAAGTAATGGAAAAATTTCGCGCCAAAAAATACGATATTTTGGTCGCTACCACCGTGGTAGAAGTTGGCGTAGATATTCCCAACGCCACCGTGATGCTCATCGAAGGCGCAGACCGCTTTGGCTTAGCTCAACTCCATCAACTACGCGGACGTGTCGGGCGCGGTTTAGATAAATCCTATTGTCTGCTCATCCCCACCGATAATGACGACACCGAAAACGAACGTCTCCTCGCGATGGCAGAAAGCAACGATGGCTTTGTCCTCGCCGAAAAAGACCTGCAACAACGCGGTCCCGGCGAATTTTTAGGCACACGCCAATCCGGCTACGGCACAGGTCTGCGCATGGCAAGCCTAACCGACATAGACCTAATCGAAAAAGCTCGCGAACGCGCCCAAGCCATCTTTGCCGAAGACGCAAATCTCGAAAAGGAAGAACACCAACTCCTCAGCGAAGCCCTCGACCATTTTTGGGGCGAAACCAAAGGGGACGCAAGCTAATGGTACGCGCATTTTTCCCCGGTAGCTTCGACCCCATTCATCACGGGCATGTAGATATCGCCGAAAGAGCCGTTCGTCTCTTTGACGAACTCATTATCGCCGTTTACGATAAACCGCTAAAAAACCTCCTTTTTTCCCCCGAAGAACGCATCTCTTTGGTAAAAGAAGCCTTCGCTGATAACCCCAAAATTCTCGTCACAGGCTATAATAAACTCACGGTAGATGCCTGTCGTGAAGCCAACGCCCAAGTCATCGTGCGCGGATTACGCGTTTTTTCCGATTTTGAATTTGAATTTCGCATGGCACTTGCCAATCATCGCCTCGCCACCGACATCGAAAGCATCGCCCTCATCACCCACGAAGAACACACCTTTATCTCCTCCTCAACCGTCAAAGAAATCGCTATGCTCGATGGAGATGTCTCCAGCATGGTACCACCGCACGTTCTCTTCGCACTAAAAAACAAAATTGCCAGAATGGAAAATCATGATGTGGCAAATATCCCGCGAGATTAGCAACCATCCATTTTAATTGGACACGTTCGTATCGCGCGCGTTTTTAGCTTGCTTCCGTCAAAATAACACCTGCCCAACATCATCTCTACCACCTTTGTCACCCTTGCGACCCTTGCGCCCCTAAGATAAAATAAAGATGTTCCCACCAAACGGAGAAAAAAATGGACATCCTACACCTCATCGATCGCCTAGAAGAACTCTTCAACGAAAGCCGCGCCCTCCCCTTCACCAATAACGTCATCGTAGATGAAGACCGTATGCTCGATATCATCGACCAAATGCGCATCGCCATTCCTGAAGAAGTAAAAAAAGCACAACAGCTACTTAATCAAAGCGATCGTATTTTGGCACAAGCAGAAGAAAAAGCAAACCGCACCACTGTGTTGGCAGAAGAGAAAGCAAACGAACTCACATCACAAGACGTACTCACCGAAAAAGCCAAACTACGCGCCGACAAAATCCTCGAACAAGCCCGAACCGATGCCGCCGCAACGCGCATAGATGCCGACAACTACGTCATCGAGACTCTATCCGGCGTAGAAGACGAACTAAGTCGCTTGCTCAATCAAGTCCACAACGGGATACGAGAATTACAAAAAGCATAGAAAAAACAAACACCTCCAAAATTAAAAAGAGCAGATTGGCATCTGCTCTTTTTTGATTCTTGAAAAGAATTATAAACTTACACTATCGTCACCTCTGCGCCTTCATAACTCGTCCCCAACTCAAAAGTGCGCGCACGCAACCCTGCCCTCTCAAATTCCGCCTTCATCGCTATCCCAATCTTCGCATCTTCTTTTGCCGAAAACGCGATCAAACTAGGTCCAGCCCCCGAAAGCGCAACGGCTGAAGCACCCGCTTCCTTTCCTGCTTTTAGCGCAGAAATCGCACCGGGGATTAATTTCAGCCGATAAGGCTGATGCAGGCTATCTTTCATCGCAATTCCTAATAAGTCCATATCGCCTGTTCGCAAAGCCTCCGTAACCAACACAACCCGACTAAGATTATAAATCGCATCGGGACGATTTACCTCTTTAGGCAAAATAGCACGCGCCTGACTGGTTGGAAAATCAAATTCCGGCAAAACGATGGTCGCATGAATAGGACCATGATTCGCCTTAGCAGGCAAACGCATAGAAATTACGCGGTCTTTATGCACAATAGAGGCAACCAAGCCACCCAACATCGCGGGGGCAACGTTGTCGGGATGTCCTTCCGTCTCAATTGCCAACTTGAGAATCTCTTCATTTGTAAAGGGATTGCCGAGCAAGCCGTTCGCGCCAAGCATTCCCGTCAACATCGCGGCAGAACTAGAGCCCATCCCGGAACCAAGCGGAACGCGGTTGAGACAATCTATACGCAATCCGGAGCATGATTTACCCGCCAAATCATAAATCATCAACGCGGCTTGAGCAATGGCATTATCGGCATTTAGGGGGAGTATCTCTTTTCCCTCGCCCTCAACCGTGACCAAAGTTTGACTGTCTCCTGTACAAGAAAACTCAGCTTCGTTCCATAAATTGAGAGCCAGCCCAAGAGCATCGAATCCGGGACCCAAATTGGCTGTTGTCGCCGGAACAGTTACTTTTATTTTCATCATAAAAACCTTTTTTAAATTTTAGACATCAAACCTATTGGTTGCTGACATCTATGTTTTATGGTCAGGTTTTGAATAATACTCCCTTTTCTTGATTTTGCAATTATTCATTTAGACGCACGTTATTGATTAACCGATATATTTTTTAACGTGAAGGCTACAAAGATTCTCTAAGAAAAAATATAAAAACGTGATTGCTCAAAATGTTGGTGGTGCGTTGCAGTCACGATTTCCCCAGAACCACAACGCATTTTGTCGAATGCAATGCCGTT
>CAZERH010000007.1:0-5558 GCA_964515535.1 uncultured Anaerolineaceae bacterium | reverse complement strand
CGCACGTTAACAAAAAGCTAAGACCATCCCACGCGCTCTCTGTTATAATCGCCCTTCGAGAGGAACCAATTATGCTAAAGAAATTTGTAAACTTTTTTGGGGGAGACCCCAACCAAAAACGAATAGATGAACTCGCCCTAATTGCCGGTGAAATTAACGCTTTAGAGCCGAATTTCGAAAAACTAAGCGATGCCGAACTACGCGCCAAGACAGATGAATTCCGTACGCAAATTCAAGATGCGGTCGAAGGCATAGAAGATAAAGACGAGTACTTTCGCGTAGAGCAAGCGGTGCTAGACGAAATCATGTACGAAGCCTTCGCCACAGTCCGCGAAGCCTCCAAACGTACATTGGGCATGCGCCATTACGATGTCCAACTCATCGGCGGGATTACAATCCACCGCGGCGAAATCGCAGAAATGAAAACGGGGGAGGGGAAGACCCTCAGCGCGACCCTGCCTGTTTACTTAAACGCGTTAACGGGACGCGGTATCCACCTCATCACTGTCAACGATTACCTCGCCAGACGTGACCCGCGCTGGATGGGTCCCGTTTACGACTTTCTCGGCTTGAGCGTGGGGATTCTCCAATCCGCCGCGACCACAGAACATGGCAAAAAAGCCTATCTCTACGACCCATCCAAAGAATCATCCCAAGAAGACCAACATCAACTTAAACTCGTAGACCGCAAAGAAGCCTATTCAGCCGACATCACTTACGGAACTAATAACGAATTCGGCTTTGATTATCTTCGCGATAATATGGCGATGGAATACGAACGCCGCGTTCAACGCGGGCATTATTTTGCCATCATTGACGAGGTAGATAATGTTCTCATAGACGAAGCCCGCACCCCCCTCATCATCTCAGGTCCCGCTCAAATTGATATGGGCGACTATACGCGCATGGCAGATGTTGCCAAAAACCTGCGTGACGAAGATTTTGACCTTAACGAAAAAGATCGCAGTATCGCCCTTACCGAAATCGGGATTGTGCATGTAGAAGAGCTTCTTGGCGAGCCAATGAGTGACCCCGATCGTCCCGAAGACATAACTCCCGAACAAGCGCGCATTATGTCTTACCTCGAACAGGCGTTACGCGCAGAATACCTCTTTAAACGCAATAAAGATTATCTTGTGCAGGGCGGTAAGGTGATTATTGTAGATGAAAGCACCGGTCGCCTTATGCCGGGCAGAAGATGGTCGGACGGTTTGCATCAAGCGGTTGAAGCAAAAGAAGGTGTAGAAGTTGAACCGGAAACCGTCACTTACGCAACAGTCACTTTGCAAAATTATTATCGTATGTACGAAAAGCTCTCCGGCATGACAGGGACAGCCTTAACCGAAGCCGAAGAATTTTCTAAAATTTATGACCTTGAAGTTCTTCCAATCCCCACCAATTTAGATTACCAAGCCTCCAGCGAAAATTATTCGCTAGACGCACGCACCGCCAAAGAAGAAGAGACGGGATACGAATATATCTATTATGTGCCGGAAAACTCCCCCGAAAACACTGCCCCTGAACTTTGGAAACGCAAAGACTATCCCGATTCCATCTACCGAACCGTAGAAGCAAAACTGCGCGCCATCGTCAAAGAAGCGGCACACTTTTATATTATCGGCAGACCGCAATTGCTGGGAACAACCTCTGTAGAATCCTCCGACCTTCTTTCCAGCCGTTTGCGTGCCGAGCCGGTACGCCGACTTTTGCAAACACTTCTCATCCGCTATACATGGATGGAGGCAAATGACCGCGTAGAAGATGGACGCGCCATCAAAGAATTATTGCCCTTATATCAGCCCATCGAAAAACTTAGCCCCAATATCTTGCGTGAGTTCGCCAAGCCCCTCAATTTAAATATAAGCCTCAATGCACCGGAAAATATCTCCACGTTGCTCTATCTTTTAGATTTAGAGGAAAAAGATACCGAGCGTCTCAAAAAATTGGTCAAAGGCGGTATTCCTCATCAAGTTTTGAACGCGCGCAAACACACAGAAGAATCTCAAATCATCGCGGGGGCAGGCGCGTTTGGCGCAGTGACCATCGCAACCAATATGGCGGGACGTGGCGTTGATATTAAACTTGGCGGTGATATTGCCGAAGAAATTCTTTCTATAGTCAACCGCGTTCTACGCAAAAATAATATCGAAAATTCCTATAATCTCACACTTGAAGAACAGCGTCAGGTATTACTCCAGCGTGATGATTTAGATTACGGCATCTACGAAACAGAAATCAACCATTTTCTTCGCTATTTTGAAGAAATGGAACATGTCAAAGCGGTGGGCGGATTACACGTCATCGGCTCGGAGCGACATGACGCGCGGCGCATCGACAACCAACTTCGCGGGCGCGCCGGTCGTCAGGGCGATCCCGGCTCCTCGCGCTTCTTCCTCTCCCTTGAAGATGATTTAATGCGGCTTTTTGGCGGCGAGCAAGTCGGCAACCTAATGAAAAGACTTAACGTAGACGATACACTCCCCCTCGAAAACAAAATCGTCTCCAATATCATCGAACAATCCCAACACCGCGTTGAAGGCGCAAACTTTGATACCCGCGAACACCTTCTCGATTATGATGATGTGCTAAATAGCCAGCGTGCAAAAATCTACGCCCAACGTGATCGCGTTTTCCTCAAAGACGACCTCAGCGAAGACATCGCCGATATGCTCCGCGTAGATGTTGAAAAACGCGTTCGGGCTACCCTAAACGAAGATTTAGTAGAAGAAACCCCCTGGGCATTATTGGCATGGACAAGCGGCGTTCAACCCTCCTTCATGGATAGCAATAATGAAATTTTCCCGTCTTTTACGATGAAGTTGCTCATCGAAGAGTTGCAAAATGATGAAAACCCTGAAAAAGACATCCTCAATTTGCTTCGTGAAGTCATCGAAGTTGAGCAAGAGCATATTTTCAAAGCCATCGAATCCGCCATATACAATACCAGCGACACCATTGAAGAACTCATCGAAACTCGCTACGATTTACTTGATACCTTCATCCAAAATCAAGACGATAACGAAGAACAGCTTCGTCCCCAAGAAGTTTTAGACAACCTCAACGCCACGCTTGGTATGCGCCTGAGCCTAAGCAAAAATCAGCTCCGCATTCTCGTGGACGATGCCTACGAACTCGAAGATGAACTGCGTGAAAAAATTGCCGTCTTACTTAACTTTGCTAACATCAAGCGGATGGTTGCCACAATTGAATATCGTTTGGGCGAACCGCTCACCATCAATGCCAATCAACTCGCCGAAATGAGTTGGGATGATATCGAAGAAGAAGTTATTTCAGCCACCGACCAAGCCCTTAAAGCGCACCAAAAGTCTCTTGTAGGGGAGAACGGCATCCTTGCTAAAGACCTCGCAAAAGCTATTAAGCAGAATCAAGTTGAAGTTTGGGACGACACGACAAAAATCCGCCTACTTTTGGGGCTGTCTCAGGGTATCCGTAAAGGCTTCGACCCGCGCACCCATCGTCAAATCCAACAAACCCATATCCGTTTTAGATATATTTACCGCGCCGCGCAAAAATTAGAAAACCGTGAGCCGGAGGAATTGATTTCAGAGGTAATGGAACATTTTGACCGCGCCGAACAAACATTGGAAAGCGCGTGGGGCGATGTAAAATTTAGAGGGGGAGCAACCACAGCAACGCTCGTGGATTTGGGCTTGCCTGCCGACCTATTGGCAGAAGAATATGCCCAAACACCCCCCGCCAGTCTTCCAGAAGCTCAACGCGAGATTGTGATAGAAAAGCTTGGTCACCGCGAAATGACCAAGATCCAGCGTCAGCTTTTGCTCAAGGCAATCACCGATCAATGGGTGGAGTACCTCACAAAGGTTGAGGCTCTGCGCGTTTCTATTGGCTTAGAGGCTTACGCCCAACGTGACCCGCTGGTACAATATAGACGGCAGGCATCTGAAATGTTCCAGCTTTTACTTGACGATATTCGCTCACAAGTCGTTAGCAGAGTCTTTGCCTACCAGCCCCGCAGATGGAACGCCCAACCTTTAGGTGTCGTTCTGGACACAAATGCTATTTCAGCCCAAACAACGCAAAAATCAAAACTGACTAAAACAAAGAAAAAACGCAGACGGCATAAGAAAAAATAAAACGTGATTTAAGAAAATGGATAATCTCTACGCACCAACTTCCTCTCTAAATATTTTTCTCGTCCTACCGAAGGCTGAGTTACATCGGCATTTGGAGGGGTCTTTGCGGATCGAGTCGATGCTAGACATCGCCCGTATTCATGGGATAACCGTTCCCGCGAGTATTTTACGTTTAAGCGGCTTGGTGCAAATCGGGGACGAAGAACCTTATAACTTTAGCAACTTCCTTGAAAAATTCAAAACTTTACGCCTTTTCTACCGTTCACCGGAAGTGATCGCGCGTGTAACGCGTGAAGCAGTTGAAGACGCGGCGCGTGATAATGTGCGCTATATGGAATTGCGCTTTACGCCGGTTGCTCTGAGCCGCGCGGAGAATTTTCCCCTCCATGACGTGATGAATTGGGTCTGCGATAGCGCAAATAAAACAGCAGAAAAATTTGGTCTCACAGTTAAATTGATTGCCAGTGTAAACCGCCACGAAAGTCCCCAAATGGCAGAACAAGTCGCGTGGCTTGCCGCTGGGATGCAGGATAAAGGAATCGTTGCCCTAGATATTGCCGGAAACGAATCGGATTTCCCCGCCGAACCTTTTGCCCCGATTTTTCACGAGGCGAAAGAATCCGGGCTAAAAATTACCGTCCACGCCGGGGAGTGGGCTGGTGCGGAGAATGTGCGCGAAGCAATCGAAGTTTTGGGCGCGGATAGAATCGGTCACGGAGTGCGCGTTCTCGAAGATGAGAATGTAGTTGCCTTGGCAAAAGAACGCGGCACGGTTTTTGAAGTTTGCATAACAAGTAATCACCAATCAGGTGTAACGCCTAAACTGAAAAAACACCCTTTGCCTCAAATGATTGAAGCCGGTTTGATTACAACAATTAATACCGATGACCCTAGCATTTCCAGAATTTCATTAAGCGGCGAATTCCAACTAGCCAACGAGCAACTTGGACTTTCTATGAATACACTCAAAGAACAAACTCTTAACGCTATTAATGCCGCGTTTGTCTCAGAAGAAGAGCGCGAAGGGCTTGTCAAAGAGTTCAAAAAGGGGTTAGAATAGGGGCAGCAGTAAGAAGTAAATCAGTGTTCAGTTAGGACAGCAAAGGCGCACCTTTGTGTTCTTCCCATCGAGGCGACTTATGCCTAAAAAGATGGAGAGAATGCAGAGGTGTTTTTCTACGTAAAACGTATTTCTTAATATAACTATTACGCAATACGTTTTACGCAATACGAAATAAAACGATGTTTACCTGTAATAAAAGCTAAAGGAGTTATAACCATGACCCAAGACCATTTTAACGCTCGTGATACCCTCAAAACCGAGGGCGGCGAGTATGTATTTTATCGACTAGATGCGCTTGAGAAAGCCGGTTTAGTGGAATTGAAGAAAATCCCCTTCTCGATTCGCGTTTTGCTCGAATCGGCATTGCGCCAATTGGACGG
>CAZERH010000006.1:4278-18173 GCA_964515535.1 uncultured Anaerolineaceae bacterium | reverse complement strand
TTATTCCCAGCTGATTTCTTCTTCCTCGTCATCTATATCAATATCAAGTTCTTCTAAATCCCAGTCTTCGTATGTATCGCTATCGTCTATGAGTTCGTCTTCTGCCTGCATATAAGTTGTGCAACCGATGTCGGGGTCAATTTCAACGGAGGGCGCGGTGCAAATATCAGAATCGAGATATATGCAATTGAAATATAAACAGCGGATGCGCGGCATGGAATTCTCCTCTTTTTAGATACCTTCTTTTTTTAGGCGGATGATGGATATGACAAAAATAATGGTAATTGCAATTGCCGAAAGAATACAATAGGGACACCAAGCGTGGAGTACAAATTCTTCAAGATAAGAAAGATATATTGAGTATAGCACGCCAATTAAGCTAATGCCAAAAAGTGCCAGCGTGCCGTTTTCTTTAAGGAATTTTACTCGGGGTTCAAAGAGCAGAATGCCGATAATCAGCACATAGGTTGCCATGCCAAAAATGGCGATGGGGATGCCGTAAATTTCTGAGTATCTGCTGGTGTTTACAGTGAAGCAATCGCCCAGACCGGGGGCACACTGCGTTTCGTTATGCGAGAGCTTAATCCAAGTTAGATATATGGCATCAAACAAGCCGATTAGTGCGGCAATTAATGCGTAGATATTGATTTTTTTCATAGGGTGTTACTTCCTTTTGTTTGTAAAAAATTTAAACACTAAGGAATGAAAATTTAATAATTTGCACAAATAATTCACCACAGAGTACACGGAGCGCACAGAGTTTGAGAGAAAAAATGAGAAGAACTCTGTGGTAAAAAGGGATACAAAATCTTGCAGGTTATTTAATTCTCGCTCCTAAGGTCACGAAGAAAGCACAAAGGACAACTTTTTTCTTAGAGAATTGTTGTGAACTTTGTGTCTAAAATCTTTTGGCTAGGTTGAGTTAAGTATCTAAGAGCCAAGCATCTACCTCAGCTCCTTTTTTTAGCGATTTTACCCCCGCAGGGATAATCAGTAAAGCATTCGCTTGCACCATTGAGAAGAGATTTCCAGACCCCTGATGTCCGGTCAGCTTTGCGTAAAATTGACCGTCTTCGGGGTGGACAAGTGCGCGCAGATAACTCTCTCTGCCATCCGATTTTATGGAATCGGAGAGGCGGACGCGAACGCGTTTTTGAGCTTGCGTGCCGCATCCCAGCATTTGTTGAATGACAGGCTGAACAAAGACCATAAATCCCACAAATGCCGAAACGGGGTTTCCCGCCAAGCCGATAAAAGGAATGCCTTGATAATTGCCAAAGGTGAGCGGTTTGCCGGGGCGCATATTGGTACGCCAAAAGTTCAAATTGCCATCTTCTTCAATGATTGCTTTAATAAAATCGAAAGACCCCATACTGACTCCCGCGGAGGAGAGAATCAAATCGGCGTTTTGGGCTTTGTTGAGCGCGTTCCGCACAGATTTTGGGGTGTCTTTTGCTACGCCGAGGGGAATAATCTCGCATCCCGCCGATTCGAGCTGGGCGCGCAGGGTATATGAATTGGTATCGTAAATTTTGCCTTCTACTAAAGATTCGCCGATGGGCGTTAGCTCATCTCCGCTGGAGAGGAGAGCGACGCGCGGTTTACGATAAACGGGTACTTGCGCTATGCCGAGCATTGCCAACATCCCCAAATCTTGGGCGCGGAGGCGTTGTCCGCGCGGCAAGATGCTTTGCCCGCGTTTAATATCATCCCCGCGTTTGCGAATATTTGCGCCGAGACGAGCTGTTTTGAATATCTTCACATTTTGGGGGGGCGCACTACCGGGGGTGCGATTGTTGAAATCGGTTTCTTCGACCGGCACAACCGCGTCTGCACCCTTGGGGAGGGGCGCACCGGTCATGATGCGCGCGGCTTCACCCGCGCGGAGGTGTTTGACGGGCATCTTTCCGGCGGGGATGTCGTCTACGACCGGCAAAATGCTTGGCGTGGTTTCGCAAGCCGAATGCACGTCCGCGGCGCGGAGGGCGAATCCGTCCATGGAGGAGTTGTCGAAGAGGGGGAGGTCTGTTTTGGCACAAATATCTTCAGCAAGGACGCGCCCGACCGATTTATCTAAAAAAATATGTGTTTTTTCGAGGGTGTGAAAGGATTTTAGGATGCGTTCGATGGCGGAGTTTACGGGGAGGAGTTTCATGTTTTTGTGTTGGATATGAATTTGAGTTAGCCCGGATTGTTTCGTTGCGCTTCTAGTACGTTGGGGATATTTTCTATGCGCGTGAGGAGTCTGCTGAGTTCTTTAATGTCGCTGACTTCGATTTCCAGGTTGATGTCGGCTATGCCTTTGGTGACGCGGACTTTTGCATCTATGAGGTTGATGCTGTCGTTTGAGAGGATGTGGGTGATGTCGCCGATTAGCCCGCTTCGGTCGAAGGCAGAGATGTGGATGGGGACAGGGTAGGTGCGCACTTGCTCGCCCCAAGTAACTTTTACGAGACGTTCTCTGTCTTTGGTGCGAAGGATATTGGGGCAATCTATGCGATGGATGCTTGCGCCGCGTCCACGGGTGATATAGCCGATAATTTCATCACCCGAGGTGGGGTTACAGCATTTTGCGATATTGGTGAGAAGCCCTTTTAGACCGACTACTTTGATTGCGTCTGTGGCTTCGAGACTGCTGTCTGGCGCGCGGGTAGCTGGGAGCGTTTCTTCGGTTTCGCGTTCTTCTGCCGGGATTTGGGGAAGGATGGCGTTGATGGAAATATCGCCAATGCCTAGAGCAAGAGAGAGTTCTTCTGTGCTACGGTAGCCTATTTCACGGGCGAGTTTTTCAAAATTGGTTTTTTCTTTAATCCCGACGCGTTGTAATTCTTTTTCGAGGAGTGAGCGTCCTTGTTCTATATTTTGAGCGCGGTCTTGTTTACGAAACCAAACTCGCATTTTGGATTTGGCGCGTTGCGTTTTTACCAAGCCTAAATTAGAGTTGAGCCAATCTCGGCTGGGTCCACCCCGTTTTGCGGTTAAAATTTGAACTTGCTCGCCCGTTTTTACTTCATAACTGAGCGAAACAAGTTTTCCGTTCACTTTAGCACCACGACAACGATGCCCGACATCGGTATGGATATGGTAGGCAAAATCAATCGGCGTTGAGCCGGCGGGGAGATCAATAATATCGCCGTTTGGGGTGAAAACATAAACGCGGTCTTGAAAGACATCCGTTTTCATGCTTTCAACGAATTCGGTGGCATCATTCACATCTGTTTGCCATTCCATCATCCGGCGAATACCGTCAATCCTTTTGTTATAAGAACTGTCGGCATTGCTATTTTCTTTATAAAGCCAATGTGCGGCAATGCCATATTCTGCGCTATCGTGCATTTCCTGTGTGCGAATTTGAATTTCGAGTGGTTTTCCGTCACTATGAATAACCGCCGTGTGCAACGATTGATAGTGATTGTCTTTAGGTGCGGCTATATAATCATCAAACTCATTCGGTAATGGGCGGTAACGCGTGTGAATTACCCCTAAAATAGAATAGCAGGCGGGAATATCGGGCGCAAGCACGCGCACGGCGCGTACATCGCGTACCATTTCAAAAGGTTTATTTTTCCGTGCCATCTTGCGGTAAATTGAATAAATATGTTTGGGTCGTCCGGATACTGTTGCATCAATGCCCTCGTTAATCAGCATTTTTTCAAGTCCCTCCACAATCTCTTTAATCTCATCCTCGCGCAATTTTCTGCGAGTAGATAAATGCGATGCAATTTCTTTATATTTTTCAGGATTTGTATAACGAAAGCTAAGGTCTTCCAATTCCCACTTGATTTGCCAAATGCCCATTCTGTTGGCTAAGGGGGCAAAAATTTCGAGCGTTTGTTTTGCGATGCGTTTGCGTTTATGCTCCGGCATAAACCCGAGCGTGCGCATATTATGCAAGCGATCTGCCAATTTGATTAAAACGATTCGGATATCATTATCCATGGCGAGGAAAGTTTTTCGCAAGGTCTCCGAAGCCATATCAGGACTACGTCCTAACAGTGATGGTTGGGGATATTGAGATTCCGCCTCATGCGCGTTTTGGCTTGCCTCCTCATCATCAACATCCGATTCGGAGAAATGCTGATCGTCCCTCGAAACGCGCGGCAAATTGGTCAACTTTGTAACCCCATCTACCAAATTTGTAATTTCTCCACCAAACTCTTCTTGCAAATCTGCGAGCGTAATATCAGTATCTTCTACCGTATCGTGCAGTAAGCCCGCGGCAACCGCGGCAGGCGGAACCTGTAACTTAGCCAAAATCGAAGCTACGGCTAGGCAGTGCATAATATACGGCTCTCCGGAGACACGCTTTTGCGGACGATGCGCCTCCTCAGCTACAAAATAAGCGCGTTGAATCAACTCCTTATCAGAGGGTCTATAATATGCCGGAAGTTCTTCCAACAATTTTTCAATAGTAACGGCTACGCTAGTTTTCATGTCCCTATTTTAGCCTAAGCAGTGCGTATCTCAAAGAGGCTCGTTGTTTTCTCTAGCCCTGAATTTCATGCCCGATAAAGTCCATTGAAAAAGCATCACGAAGACAAGGATAAAAGGTGTTTTTCCCATTATAACTTGACACATTCCCCCCCCTGTGCTAAATTTTATGGGGATATGATTTAAGGAAGAAATTTAATCAAGAAAGACCAAATTATTGAAGCATGGAGGGTTCCTTTGTCTCAATCACGTACAAAACAAATGGTTGACCGCCTGCGTGAAATGCAAGTATCTTCCCCCGATATTGAAGCATCGGCTATAGTCAGTGTAGATGGGTTGAGTATTGCATCCGCTTTACCGCAGGAAATCGAAGAAGATCGCGTCTCCGCAATGTCTGCCGCAATGCTTTCATTGGGAGAACGTATCGCCACTGAGTTGGGGCGTGGGAGCTTAGCGCAGGTTCACATCAAAGGCGAGAATGGCTTTGTTGTCCTAATGTCTATTGGCGAGGAGGCGGTTCTTACTGTCTTGGCAAGCGAAAAAGCTAAGTTGGGATTAATCTTCCTCGACATGCGGCGTGCAGTCGAAGACCTTGAAAAACTGATATAACAGGAGACAATATGAGTCCTCTTGAAAAAAGTGGTTTGTATTACCCCAACAAATTTGGGCTGATTGCAATTAGGGCTTTAGAAGATGTCATGGGAAGGAATGGGCTTAATGCTATCTTGAACTTGGCAGGGCTAACCAATTATATTGATAACTATCCCTCTGACGATTTAAAGAAAGAATTCGATTTTTTCGAATTCTCAGCATTGGGAGTTGCGCTGGAAGATATGTATGGACCTCGTGGGGGACGTGGCTTAGCTCTTCGTGCCGGACGGGCAACTTTCTCCGATGCACTTAAGGATTTTGGAGCTTTAGCAGGTGTTGGCGATTTAGCCTTTAAAGTATTACCTTTGCAGGCAAAACTTCGTATCGGTCTTCCGGCTATGGCGAAGATATTCTCTCAAGTTAGCGATCAGCACAGCACGGTTGAAGAAAAAGATGCTGAGTTTGTTTACACCATTCATAAATGCCCTGTTTGCTGGGGTCGCTCAGGTTTAGATAAACCGGTATGCTTTTTCAGCACCGGCCTTCTCCAAGAAGGGCTGAAGTGGATATCCGGTGGAAGTGAGTTCCGCGTGAACGAATCTCGTTGCCATGCTATGGGCGATGAAGTTTGTGAATTTGTTATTCAAAAAGAACCCTTATCCTCCTAAATAAGGACTTGTTGTGGCAGAGAAAAAATCAAAAATCCTGATTGTTGAAGATGACCTCGATATAGCCGAGATGTTGAACGCCTATTTTGGTGTTCAAGGCTACGAGGTCTTCACCGTTAACTGGGGAGAAGACGGCGTTCGTGCCGCTGTTGATGAACGACCTGATTTAGTTATTCTCGATATTCGTCTTCCGGATATTGATGGTTATGAGGTTGCTCACCGTTTACGTAACGATCGTCGCACGAAAGAAATCCCCATCATCTTCCTTACCGAAAAACGAGACCGTGCCGACCGTTTACGTGGGCTAGAACTTGGCGCAGATGACTATATAACAAAACCATTTGACGTTCAAGAGCTTCGTCTTCGTGTTCGCAACTCACTTGAGCGTATGGGGCAAGGCTCTCTAACCAATCCTGTAAGTGGACTACCTGAAGGAACGCTCGTGGATGAGCGTCTTGAAGAATGTCTACAAGATAATAATGCCCTTCTGTTAGTTTCTCTTGAAAACCTTGAGGCATTTCGCGAACTTTATGGTTTTGTTGCCTCCGATGATGTCTTGCGCGCAGTTAGTCTGATGGTACACAACGCTATGCGAGAAGTTGGTAACGCGAGCGATTTCTTAGGGCATTTGACAACTGCAGAATTTGTGCTTGTGGTTTCCCCAGATACAATTCCGGCTTTGTCGGAGCGTGTTGTCAGCCGCCTAGAGCAATCGCTTGACTATTTCTATCCGATTAGAGACAGAGAAGAAGCCGTCAATTGGCATAATCGTTTAGCCATAAAAACCGTTCAAATAACATCTTGCGCCGGTGCTTTTGAAACAGCCGAAGAAATCAAAGAAAAACTCTTAAGTCTTAAAAAATAGAGAAAAAAATTGCGTATTACAATCATTATTCCCACCTATAACGAAGCGGAGAACCTGCCCAAACTGGTCTCCGCTTTATTTTCTTTAAAACTCGATTTACATCTTTTGATTGTAGATGACAATAGCCCCGATGGAACAGGTGAAATTGCAGATTCGCTATCTGCTGAATATCCCAACAGGATGGATGTTTTGCATCGTGAAGGAAAACTGGGACTTCGCACAGCGTATCTGACTGGAATTGAACTTGCTCTCGCTATGGAAACAGATGCTGTTGCCCAAATGGATGCGGATTTCTCCCACGACCCGGCGAGATTGCCGGAAATGGCAGAATTTCTCAAAAGCAGAGATGTAGTTCTCGGCTCTCGCTATGTGCCGGGGGGGCGCGTAGATGTGAATTGGCCCCGCTGGCGAAAAGCACTCTCAGCCTTCGGCAATTTTTATGCGCGTACTATACTGGGATTTAAATTAAGAGACGTGACAACCGGATACCGTCTCTGGCGTAGAGAAACGCTGGAAGGGATGCCGCTCAACCGCATTCAGTCGAGTGGATATGTATTCCTTGTTGAAATGGCGTATATGGCATATAGCTTGGGCTATCGTTTTGGTGAAGTCCCAATCTATTTTGCAGACCGAAAATGGGGGAAATCAAAAATGTCTTTCAAAATTCAGCTTGAAGCCGCTTTTCGGATTTGGCAGGTGCGTTGGGAGTATCGTGATTTGAGGGCAAAGGGACGCGCGGCTCGTCAGAAATAAATTTGTATACTTTAGATTGCACGCCATTTCTTGCTCAAATTTCCCCACTCTTCCAAATTTAATGTTTCAGCCCGCCTACGCGGGTCTATCTTTGCCTCGCGGAGAAGCGTTTCTGTTTTTTCAGTGGAAAGATGCAAACCGCCCGCAAGAGAATTACGCAATGTTTTGCGTTTTTGGCTAAATCCGGCTTTCGCGAGTTGGAAGAAATTATCCAATAATGGAGTGGGGATGCGCGGCTCATCATAGAGTTCAATACGAATGATAGCAGAATCTACTTTTGGGCGCGGGTAAAATGCGTTGGCGGGAATTTTCCCAGCGATTTCAGGCTTCCCGTAGACTTGGATGCTTAGGGCGAGCAAACTCATTTTTTTGCCCTCCGGCGTGCAGATACGTTGGGCAACTTCTTCTTGGATGGTTAATACCATGCGCTTTGGGCGCGGCTCAGCTTCCAATAAATGGCGCAAGAGAGCGGAGGTAATATAATAGGGGATATTGGCAACAACGAGATATGCTGGAGCGGCAATAATTTGAGCGGGACTAATTTTGAGCATATCGCCTTCCACAATAGTGATGTTCGCATAGCCAGAAAGGGAGGCATTGAATGCGGGGATGATATTTTTATCGATCTCAACCGCGATAACTTTTTTTGCGCTTTCCGCGAGATGACGCGTTAGGCTACCAAGACCGGGTCCAATTTCTAGGACGGTGTCTTTTTCGCTGATTTCGGCTATGGTAACAATTTTTTCAAGGATATTGGGGTCTTGAAGAAAATTTTGCCCTAATTTTTTCTTAGGACGCAAACCATATTCTTGCAAAAGAGCGGCGGTGTTGAGCGGGGGGATAGTTGAGGAGGGCATAAATGTTACTCGCAGATAGATTTGGGGGCAAAACCTTCGCGTCCGGTAGATGTTGATTGTGCCTCAGCAAGCCAAGAGCCACGCGCGAAGGCATCCACATAATCCCGTATAAGAGAAAAATCTGTTTCCAAGATAAAAGTATAGCCTAAGATGGGATCATCTGTCCTCGTCCCGTTAAATACTTCTTCGGGCCAATTGAGAAAGGTGATGTCTGAGCCTTTGAGTTTTGTTCCGATACAGGCAAGTTGACTGATTTGTGCGGGGCTGAGATCGGTTTGGACTCTGTTTTCAAATGAGGTGAGTATTGCGGGAATATCATCAACGACATCCGGGCTGAGGAGTTTATCGTAGAGTGCGCACAGGACTTGGTTTTGCGCGGAGGAGCGTTCGAAGGTGCCGTAGGGACGCAAACGCGCGAGTTGCAGGGCTTGTTTTCCTTTGAGGTAATGCTTGCCCGCGTAGAAGATGAGGTCGCCGCGGTCGGGTTGGTCAGGTTTGCGCCCGTCAATGGTGGTGGGTAAATCGACGACGATGCCGCCGACTGCGTTGACAATTCTGACGAAAGTTTGCATATTGACGGCAATATAATTATCGGGATTTGCACCGAAATTGTAGGCGAGGGTGCGTGCCATTAGCCCGGGACCAAGGTCTGCGCCATTGTAATACCCAAAGCCGGTATTGCCGTAGAGATAGGCTTGATTGAGTTTGCCGTGCGTAATCCCATAATGGCTTGAAATACCGGGGATTTCGACGTAAAGATCACGCGGGAAGGACATAATACTCACGCTGGGGGTGACAAAATCAACGCGCACAAGACGGATAACATCGCCCAGCCCATAATTATAGATATCGCCGCGTTGATCGGAGCCAATTGCGAGTATGGTCATCACCGGCGGACCTCCGCAGAGCGGGATTTGGGCAGGCGTGGGTGTCGCTAAATAGGATGCCGGTGTGCCGGTGGCTGGGTATCCGGGCGGGAAGATTGACGTTGGCGCGGGGGTCCATGTTGGCGGAAATTCCGAATGAGAAACGTAGGTGCTTTTTGGCAATTCCAGCGCGGGACCAAGGGGTTTTTGCCAAAGAGTATACGCACTATTGGCGGTCATTACGCAGAGAACGAGAATGCCAATGCTTAAAAAAAAGAGCAAAACTTTTTGGGATGTAGACATTTTTTCGGACATTAGATATTAGATTTCGCTAAGAGAATACTAAAAATGTTGTAACTGCTCAGCTTGATAAAAATAGAACGCTGATTTAGCGGATTTTTGCAGATAAAACGAAAAAAGTTTTAAATCCGTGTGAATCTGCTTGATTCGCGAGAATTCGCGTTCTATTCTCGCAAGGCTGAGTGGTTAGAAAATGTTTAAACACAAAGCCCGCAAAGATTCTCTACGAAAAAACTTTGTGCTTTCTTTGTGACCTTTGTGTTTAAATTTCCTTGCTTTTGAACCCTGTTATTTCAAAAAATAAATCGTCACCCATTGATGCCAAACTTGATAATTGGCATCGCTATAGCCGAGATCAATCCAATCTTTGCCGGGGATTCCGCCGCCAATGTCTTCGATAGTGGCATAGCCATAGCCGGGGATATAAACCGCCTGCCCTTGCATTTCGTTATACCAGCTTCTAATCACGCCAATCACGCCGTGCCGAACGGGTTTTCCACTCGCCGTGTTGGGGTAGCATTTATCTGAGCCGGAGTTGCAAGGAGAGTATGAGGTGGCATAAACATTCAACGCCCGCCAATACGCCAATTCTTGCCCGTCCACCGTAATCGTGTGGATTACATATTTTGTCCCGTAGCCCACGATTTCTGTCCCGGGTTGGCGTACAGTTCGTTCGGCTTCAATTTCACGAGAGACCTCCACACCATCTTCGTAGCGGATGCGAGTAGTGCTTACGATTAATCCTGTAATGCCCGGCGTTAGAATTTTTTCTTCGTCAATTGCAACTTCGTTTGACGCGATATATTCAATTTCGAAAGGAATTTCTCTTTGCTCCGTTTCGATTATTTCGACAACGCGGATAATGCGGATTTGCCCGTCTTCCGGAAGCGGTTCAGACGCGGAGGGTTGGCTTGCGTCCAGACCAACCAGCGGGATGCCTGCCCCAATCAACGCCTCGCCAACCCTCTCCGCCGAGGAGCGGATCTGGACAATTTTTCCGTCCACGTGGATGGCAAGCTGACGTGATGGGGTGTAGGTGATGGTTAATTGGTCAGTAGCACGCGTCCCCACGGGCGGTTCGACCAAATCGGCGGCATATAGTTGAAGCCCAAGTTCGGCAAGCGCATCCCCAATAGTGGGGGCGGCGGTTGTAAATTCCACTTCTTCATAGGGCGTGATGAGTGTCATCTTAACGGCACGCTGAATTTGAATGGTGCAGGTTTCGCAATCCATGCGAGCATAAGCATCTACAGTTTGCCCGTTAACTAAAACGCGGTCGGCAGATTCGAGAAAAATCCCGTTTTCAGCCAAAATTTCAGTTGGCACGCGTGAAGAAGCAGGCAAAGTACGAACTTTTTCGCCATCTATAAAATGGATGGTGTTCGGGGGTGTTTGGGGCTGACAGGCGGTGATGAGAAAAATGAACACCAGCCAAAAAATGCGTTTCATGGGGCTATTCTAACGCAAAAATCAATCCTCGCAACTGCACTCAATTCCCCGTGCTTTTTCAAAGGCTTCTTTGCCCTCTTTGAACGAAAAATAAATGATACCGATTGCGCCGAGACTATCTATGAAACCGAAGCCGGTTAATGCGTAAATTGCGCTGGATGCGAGCAAAATTACGGACATATATAAGCAAACCAGCGTGCAGTTTGCATCGGCTAAGATGGGCGCGGAGTTGAGTTTTTCACCTACATCCCGTTTGGCGCGGATGAGGAGCCACATCGTTGCGATAGAAATTAGTGAGATAATTAGCCCTGAAAGTGTCGTTTCCGGTTTATGATTGTTCCGTAAATTGAAGATGACCGTTGCGCCTAAGCCTATTGTTAAAATATAGAAACTTGCCCCCGTGATTTTTAAGGCAGTGACTTCAAATTGGCTCCGCTCAGTATCCGGATTTCTGCGAATTCGCGTTATCATAGCGATAATGCCCAAGCCGGAAAGTACCTCGATGAATGAATCTACGCCAAAGCCGAAGAGGGCTAAAGTTTCATCTGCAACACCAAAATAGATTGCGACCAGCCCCTCAATCAAATTGTAGGCAACGGTGATAACCGCTAACCACCAAGCTCGTTGATAAAGTTTGTTTTCCATGTCGTAATTATACTGGATATTTTTACTCTATTTTGGCGAGTTATGGATTGGCTATTTGAGTGGGTGATGTTTTCTGAATCTAAACGACAAACTAAGATGCGATACAAGAGTTTTTGGTTAACCACTCCCAAGAGTTATCTCTCTTGGAGAGAATCAACCGACACGGTAGAATAGTCACAAGATGAAAACGCGCTATCTCACACCTCAAAACATAAAAAAAATGCAAGCGGATTTTCCGCCTCCGCGCCGAAAGCTAAATTTAATGCGTTCTGCCCTTTTCATTTTAGATATGCAGGATTTTTTTCTGGACGTGGATTCGCATGCCTACATCCCCTCTGCTCAAGATATTTTGCCGAAACTGAAGAAATTACGAGAGACCTACGCGAATTTTGGTTTGCCTCTGGTGTGGACGCGCCATCTCAACACCGACTCGGACGCCGCCAATATGTCCCGCTGGTGGCGCGATATTATTACCGCAGAGCATCCCCTGAGCCGAATTTCGTCTGAATTCGACACATCTTACGGAAAAATCATCGAGAAAACGCAATACGATGCTTTTTATAAAACCAATCTTGAAGAATACCTGCAAAAACGTGATGTGGAGCAAATTGTGATTTCCGGTGTGATGACCCACCTCTGCTGTGAAACCACCGCCCGCTCTGCTTTTGTGCGCGGATTTGAAGTCTTTTTTCTGATTGACGGCACAGCGGCTTATAACGAAGATTACCACCGTGCAACTTTAAGAAATTTGGGCTATGGATTTGCAAACCTTCTTTTATGTGACGAAATTCTCAGCTTAAAGCATCAAACTTCAGCATCATAACGCTGAAGTCTGATAGTTTAAATCTCAAGTCTGAAATCTAATACTCGTAAAATCCTCTACCTGTTTTTCTTCCTAAATAACCGGCATCCACCATTTTTCTTAGCAAATAAGCGGGGCGATATTTATCTTCACCCAGATCGCGTTGGAGAACTTCCATTACGAAAAGCACCACATCCAAGCCGATTAAATCTGCCAAGAAAAGTGGACCCATCGGATGATTCATTCCCAGCTTCATTACTTGGTCAATTGCTTCGGGTGTGCCGACATTCTCTTGCAAAGCGAAAACAGCCTCGTTAATCATCGGGCATAAAATGCGATTAGAGATAAATCCCGGCGAATCATTTGCCTCAACGGGCGTTTTCCCCATCGTTTCGCAAACTGCTACAATTTCTTTTGTGATTTCATCACCGGTGGCAATCCCCCGAATCACTTCAACCAGCTTCATCAAAGGGACAGGGTTCATAAAGTGCATCCCAATCACCTTTTCCGGTCGAGAAGTGACCGCCGCAATTTTTGTGATGCTAATAGATGAAGTATTTGTGGCTAAAATTGCCTCTTTCTTTGCTTTTTCATCCATTTCTTTGAAAATTTTCAATTTCAAGTCAGGATTTTCTGTCGCGGCTTCAATCACCAAATCTGCTCCTGAAAGATTATCCATATTGGTTACAAAGCTAATCGCATCGGCGGCAGTTTTTTGTTTTTCGGTAATGCGCCCTTTCGAGAGCAATTTGGCTGTTGATTTCCCAATCACAGCCTTTGCTTTCTCCAATGCGGCAGGGTCAACATCCATACAAGTTACGCCATAACCGGAAATTGCCGCTGTTTGGGCAATCCCATTCCCCATAGTCCCCGCACCAACGATAAAGATATTTTTAATAGTCATTTTTTCTCCTTTTTACCTTCAATCTTCCAATTCTATCGCCATCGCAACCGCTTCACCACCACCCAAGCAGAGTGCCGTCAAGCCGCGTTTCAAGCCGCGATCTTTGAGTGCGTAAATTAGGGTAGCAATCACGCGCGCCCCGGACATGCCAATCGGATGCCCCAACGCAATCCCGCCGCCATTTACGTTTACTTTAGCCCAATCCCAGCCTTGCTCGGCGAGTTCTTTGCCATTTGCCAAACACTGAGCGGAAAACGCCTCGTTTAGTTCGATTAAATCGACATCTGCGAATGTCCAACCTGCTTTTTTTAGGATTTTAGGCATCGCCTTGGCAGGTGCGGCGAAGAGATATTTCGGCTCCACCGCGGCGTGACCGTACGCGACCACGCGTGCGAGGGGTTTGATTCCGTTTCTTTCGGCATATTCTCGGCTGGACACAACTACCGCCGCCGCGCCATCATTCAATGTAGATGAATTCCCCGCGGTGCTTTTGCCCTCTTTATTAAATACGGGACGCAGTTTGCCTAATCCCTCCGCGGTGGTGCCTGCGCGAGGACCTTCGTCCGTATCAAAAATAGTTACTTTTCCTTTTCTGCCGGGAATTTCAACGGGGATGATTTCTGCTTTGAACTTACCTGCTTCTATGGCAGAGATAGCATTTTGCTGACTTTCTGCTGAAAAAGCATCCATTTCTTCGCGAGTTACGCCGTATTCATCGGCGATAAAATCTGCCGCATTGCCCATAGCCCAATCTTCAAATGGAT
>CAZERH010000006.1:0-4178 GCA_964515535.1 uncultured Anaerolineaceae bacterium | reverse complement strand
TATTCATCGGCGATAAAATCTGCCGCATTGCCCATAGCCCAATCTTCAAATGGATCCCAAAGCCCATCGTGGAGCAGGGAGTCTTTCATCGTGGCGTGACCATAGCGCAATTCGCCTGTTCTTCCGCCAACAAGGAAAGGTGCGCGGGTCATAGATTCCATCCCGCCGCCGACGTACAGTTGTCCATCGCCTGCTTTAATGCCTTGTACGCCAAACATGATGGCTTTCAATCCAGATCCGCAAACTTTATTCACGGTGGTCGCCCCGACGGTACTCGGTAAACCCGCAAAAATGCTTGCCTGCCGCGCGGGTGCTTGTCCCACGCCCGCGGGAACCACATTGCCCATGAAAACCTCATCAATTTCCGCTAAATTGGGAATGCCCGCGCGCTCAACGGCGGCTTTTATGGCAATTGCGCCGAGTTTTGGTGCGTCTATTCCTTTTAGCGCGCCCTGAAAACGTGCAATCGGTGTACGGACTGCACTTAGAATGACAGCTTCATATTTTTTGTTCATAGGGGAGTCTCCTTATTTGCCTCTTCGGAAATATGCTAGAGATACCCGTTTCCGATAGAGTTTTTTGGCTATGATAAATAATAGTCTAAGAGATTTTTCTAAGAAGTGCAAATACCAATAGACCTTTTGTGGAATCCTAAAAGTCATATTTTGATGATTAAAAAACAGAAGAATAATTTTGCCTTTGCCTAATTGACGGCACGCAAGCTAAAAACACGCGCGAAGCGGTTCTTTATCCCCATGGGAATTTTCCCTTTTGGGCAAAAAGAGGGTGCGATGCCTATCGGAGCAAAAATCCTACTCATAAAACAATTTGTGTGTAGTTTACTGATGTTTTAATTCCCCGTTTCGTAAATTTGTGCTACCCCGCACTTGGCAAAGTGAAATAAAAGGTACTCCCGACTTTGATTTCACTTTCTACGCCAACTTCTCCGCCCAGTTTTTCGATAATGCGATGGGTAATAGATAGCCCCAAGCCATGCCCTTGTATTTCAGCGGGGTTGAAGCGCGTAAACTGTTTAAAGGCTTTTTCTTGTTGCTTTGGGGTCATGCCACGTCCGTAATCTTTTACCCAAAAACGGATTTGTCCATTCGTGCTTTTTTCTACGCCCAATTCAATTTTAGGGTTTTCTCCACCATATTTTATCGCGTTGCTCAGATAATTATCCCAAACCTTTTCAACCCAAGGGGCATATCCTTTAACCGGAAGCCAAGTCTTTGGGGTGATAATTTCGGCTTGCGTTTCTAAAATGAAACTCCCTAAACGCGTGATACTTTCGGCTACAATTTCTCCCATATCCAAGCGTTCAATTTTTATCTCGTCTATTTGGCGCAATTTTGCCATCAAGAGCATTTCTTGAATGATGGTATTCATTTTTAGGCTGGTTTTTGTGATTTCTTTTCCCACTTGTTGAATACGATCATAATTTTCGTAAATATCAACTTTGTCGAGCAAATGGCTGTAGCCAATAATCACCCCAAGCGGGGTTTTTAATTCATGGGCAATTGTTTGGGCAAAAGCATCTAGCTCTGCGTTTTGCTTTGAAATGGTGGTGTTTTTCTTCTCTAACTCTACGCTCGTTTTTTGAAGTTCTTCATTTTTTGCGTTGAGTTCTTTTTCATGTTTATAATTTAAATTGGTAACAAAATATCCCAAAATAAAGGTGATGGGGAGCGTAATCGCCACAGTCGTTAGGGTAATTACGCCGGTAAAAAACCACTCAAGAGCGAGCGCAATGCCAAGTGCGATTGGCGTTATGGCTAATGAAATTTGTAGAGGAGAAAAAGTTTTTTTTGTCATGGATGTTTTTTAAGCTATTGAAGGTTTTTGCTCAACTAAATATATCATCACAAAGGTTTTCTTTTTATGAAGGAAAATTGCAAGTTGATTACAAGTTTTCGGCTTTATTCAGGTTGAGCGAATTTCAACCGCCATTTTCCATCCCCAGTCTCCTCTACTGTGGACGCGAGCGTGACTAAATGAATCCATGTTCTGCCGGGGCGCAATGCGATGGGATTTCCCTGTGCGTCTACAAAATGGATGGGGCGTAGTTTTCCGTTTTCTTTTTCCCAAGCTCTATTTCCCGTAGACCAACGAATTCTTTGCATTTTTCCATCTCTAAATAAATAGGCAAACCCCGCTTTGCCGGAGCGTAGGTCAATATCAAGTTGGTTATATCGAAAAACATCGTGCGTGGCTTGCAAGATAATGATATTTTCAAAAGATTGTTGCCTGCCGGTCAATCTGTCGGTGGCTGGATGCAAAACGCCCGCGCCGTCTGCATTGTCGGTGTAGCGTAAATAGGATTGGGAGATTGGATCATATTCCCAAGCAGATTGGATAAATTGATGATAGAGGATGTGCAGAGATAATGCCGATTCGCCCGCGTTTTGGGCTTGGGTGCTGTTAAACAGGTTGCCGCTGTAGTTGGGCATAGAACCGTTTTCAAAGGCAAGTTGACGCATTTCTTCCGTCGCCAACAAGGCACTGTTTGGTGTAGAGGGGGCTACGCCGAATACTAACTTGCAGGGATTAAGTTGAGCCAAAATATCGGGTGCCGCGCTGGCAAAAATAAGGCAACTTTGTGGAAAAAAGGTATTGATGTGAGCGTAGGTCAATCGCCCTGAGCGGATGGGACCCACATACGCGCCTTCGGGAATATAGGTCGCGGTGACGGGCGGGGTTGGGGACGCAGAAATCGCTTGGGGAAGGAGTATCAAGCCTAAATCCACGCGTGTCTCGCTTTTTGTGATCTCAAAAATGTGCGTCCGTGCGGAATCTGCATTTAAGTCGCTATCCAACTCCTCGTATCCTATATCTTCTTTGGTGATTTTATAATAATCGGGGATGTCGAATTTTATAGAATAATTTTCAGCGGAATCGGGGAGATTGAAGGCGTAGTAGCCGTTTGAATCAGTGCTTGTGCTGAAAATTTTCTCGTTATTTTGATAAAGATGAGCGCAAACGCCGCCAATGCCTGCCTCCCAACTATTTTGAATACCCTCTTCGTTTTCATCTAGCCAAACGCGCCCGCCGAGCCAGTTTGCGGAGGGGGTGAAAATTTCTGTGTTGACATCACAACTTCCGGTGATGTTTGGAATTTCGCGTGGATATTCTCCGTAAAAAATGCCCAAAAAGCGTGTGGTTGCCTCGCCGATATAGTATTCAAAAATCCACGAGGCAAAATTAACGCCTGCTTGAGGGCGCGCCGAAATAGGGATATTGCTAATTGAGACCAGCACCGCGGGCAGTTTGAGCAGATTGGGGTCGGAGACTTCGCGCCCGGTGAGCGGGTTGTAGTTTTTGGGGAAATCTTCTAGCTCAATGCCATAACTGCGGGGCGTGAGGTATGGCTGGGGCGTGGGCGTGATGGTGGCGGTGGGGGTTGATGTTGGGGAGGGTGAATTTGTTTTTGTAGGGGGAGTTGTTTTGTGCGGTGTGGGCGTGTTGATGATTTTTGACGCGTTTGCACAAGCTGAGAGCAGGAGAATAATGAATATAAAAATGATGCGTTTTAAATTTTTCATTTCGGAGGCTTTTGGGGATGCGGGTGGATTTGAAAAAAATTATATCAGTGCAACGCATCTAAAAGCAGACGCAATGCACTGATACCACCAAGATTTTGAGCAACTCCTTTAATCCTAGCGTCTACGTGTTCTTTTTTGTCCCCGATTTGAACTCTTTTTCTTATAAGGTTTCTTTTCTGCATGTTTTTGTGGTTTTGGCACAAATTTATGCTGGGCTTGTTGATAATAATCGTCTAAAAGCATGGTGATAATGGGCAATTCGTCTTCGCCTTCGGAGAGTTTTTGGGCGAGCAGTTTAAAACGCTGACTGCGGTCTGCTTGCAGTTTGTCGCGTTCGCGGAGTTTGGCTTCGAGAAAGACCATGGCGCGTTCCGCGACTACTTTGGCGACTTCTTCTTCGGTGGGAACTTCTCGTTCTTCAAATTCGAGTTCGTAATGAGCAGAAATACGCGTAAGCTGACGTTTTTCTACGCCGTAGACAAGCATCATAGCTGTTCCCGTTGCACCGGCGCGCCCTGTGCGCCCAGCTCGGTGGATATAGGCTTCTAGGTCATCGGGCGGTTCATATTGGATGACGTGCGATAGCGCATCAATGTCTATGCCACGCGCGGCAACGTCTGTTGCTACAAGAAAACG
>CAZERH010000005.1:3321-20688 GCA_964515535.1 uncultured Anaerolineaceae bacterium | reverse complement strand
GTTTTGCGCCGACTTCCGCCTCCCAGCGCGAGAATGACTCCATTGGCTACTGCCAAAACCTCACCATCTTTGGTGCTGAAACGGAGTGCGTCACCTGCACCCCAGCCGAGCCAGCGATGTCCGAAGTGGAAGTTGGCACCCAAGTCTCGTAAACGCGCGAGCCATGCGTTGAGGAACGGCACTGCGCCCATTCCCTGCGGAAAAACGTGTCCAGATGAGCCGACAAAGGTCTCAATTCCCAATCCTTTTGCCCACGCGCGTAAATTATCCGGCGTAAAATGGTCGAGATAGGGTTTTAGAATCTCGCTCCGCTCCCCGTAACGCGAGATAAATCGGTCGTATTCTTCGCTGTGCGTGAGATTTAGCCCGCCTTTTCCGGCAAGGAGAAATTTGCGCCCCGCGGAGGGCATGGAATCGTAAATATCCACACGCGCACCGCGCGCGAGTAAAGTCTCCGCGGCGGACAAACCAGCGGGACCTGCGCCAATAATGGCAATAGAGGAGAGGGAAGAAGTTGATGACATAAAAAAAAGAGACTAAGCAAAATACTTAGTCTCTGCATTATACTCTGAGCCACCGATGGGAGTCGAACCCATGACCTGGCGCTTACGAAGCGTCTGCTCTACCAACTGAGCTACGGTGGCGTTTTTAGCGGCGAGATTATACCAGCACCCCTCAGAACTGCCAAGAAAAAATCAAGGCTTTATACATCTGACCGGAGAACCCGTTCCCTTTATGGGAACGGGTTCTTCTGCTCAAATCTGATGTCTTAAATCTAAAACTCTTCCACGTGCAACGCACCCACTGCTTTGCGGGAATGTTTTGTATAGCCATATTTTCCCAACCAAGTCGAGACACTCTCTGCCATATTGGGATTACCGCATAAGAAAAAATGTGTTTTTTCAGGGTCTATCGCTATATTCGCCTCATTTGCCAGTATTTTTTTGTCAAGCATTTCTTCAATCCATAATTTATGCCCTTGCCAAGTTTCATCCGCATCCGTGAGAGTGGGAAAATAGTAAAAATTAGGGAACGTGCTGGCGAGAAAAGTCAATTCGCTATAATAGCCTAAATCCCACTGATGCGCGGCTCCGTGAATAATAGCCATTTTAATATCACTGTGTTCTGCAATATGCGAACGCAAAAAACTGATATAAGGGGCAATTCCGGTACCGGTTGCAACCATGGCTATATCCATGCCGAGCGGCGTTTCTGAAAGTTTGAACATCCCTACAATTCTTTCACTCACATAAAGACGATCGCCTTGTTTGAGCGCAAAAAGGCGCGGGGTTAATTGTCCCGTTTTGACTTGAGAGATATAAAACTCCATCTGATTGCTTGCCGCGCGATGAGAGGCGATAGAATAGGCCCGTTGAATCAATTTATCGGGTTTGCTTTCTTTATGCTCTTCCTCAGAATTTACAGAGCGAGATTCATGCCCGTAAAGACCAACTACAGTATATTGTCCCGATTCGAATTCGGTACGCGTTGTATCTGTACTAACTCGCAAAACCATAATGTCCGGGGTAATCATAATTTTCCCGATGACAGTTGCATTATATTTTGAATCCATTTTTTCTCCTTTGATTAAATACCGATACGATTGTACCAAAAATTACCGTTTTAAAACTATTTTCATCGCGCTAGGTCGCTCTAAAACTTGCTCTTATATCGGTTAGAATTCCAGGGAACAATATAATCCGTTTTACAAGAGATTCTATGTCCCAAACTCTCTTTGGATATTTTATCTCTAACATTTATACAAGGAAAATCTATGCTCCGAATAGCCATGCTCTCCTATCACACCTGCCCCCTCGCCACATTGGGTGGCAAAGATACAGGCGGGATGAATGTCTACATTCGCGATTTAACGCGACAATTAGGACGGATGGACATCCACGTAGACGTTTTTACGCGTTCCCAAAATGAACATGTCCCGCATATTTTGCATGATCTGGGATTTGGGAATCGCGTTGTGCATATTCCGGCAGGAGAGGAGGTGCCGCTCCCCAAAAAGAAACTTGCTGAGCATATCCCCGACTTTGTAGCTGGGATTCAGCAGTTTGCCGCTGAAAAAAACTTGCGCTACGACGTAATTCACTCCCATTATTGGATGTCGGGCATCGCAGGGGCGATGTTAAAAGATGCGTGGGGAATACCAATTGTCCACATGTTTCATACCTTAGGGGCAATGAAAAATAGGATTGCGCGAAATGCAGAGGAACGCGAGGGACCGTATCGCGTTGATGGTGAGAAGCAAGTTATCGCACGCGCGGATCGGCTGATTGTCGCCACACCCGCGGAAAAATCCCAACTCCAGTTTCTGTATGGTGCGCACGCCAGCAAAATGGTCATCATCCCACCCGGCGTAGATACCGAGCATTTTTATCCCATCCCCGAAGATGAAGCGCGGGCTTATATTGGCGTTTCTCCAGATGATTGTATGGGGCTTTTTGTGGGAAGAATTGAACCGCTCAAGGGAATTGATACACTAATGAAAGCGGTGTCGATGATGGGAATGCACGACGCAAAGCATCCCTTTTATGTAGCCATTATTGGCGGGGAACCTCATGTTGCGCCTGAAGAAATGACTCAAGAAATGGCGCATTTGCAGGCTTTGTGTGATGAACTTTGTGTGGGGCAAATGGCTTTATTTTTAGGAAAACGCGCCCAAGATACACTCCCCTACTATTATTCGGCGGCAGAGGTTTTGTTGATGCCTTCACATTATGAATCTTTTGGGATGGTGGCGTTGGAGGCAATGGCGTGCGGAACGCCTGTCATCGCTTCGCAAGTGGGCGGATTGGCATATTTGGTGAAAGATGGCGAGACGGGCTACCACGTCCCCTTTGATTCGCCGGAGGTGCTGGCTGAGAAATTAGGTGCGTTATTAGGTAATTTTAAATTACGAAAGAGGATGGGAGAAAACGCCGCTGACTACGCGAAGGAATATGCGTGGGAAAAGATTGCGTCAAAAATTATAGCGGTTTATAAAGAGGTGCAAGAGTAATAAAAAGGCTCCCAAATGGGAGCCTTTTTATATTTTACGTCTCGCTTTACTCTTTTAGCTTCACATGGAATAAAGTCGTGCCATTGCTATCTTGAGTGCGTAATTCAAAATACTTCTTATATTTTCCAATCAATCTCGAAAGCTGACCATGCCCGTAAGTACGCGGGTCAAAACTGGGATCAATTTGATAGAGTGCGTTGCCTAACATTGCCATCGAAGCCCAACCGTCCTCGCGAACCGCGATCTCGAAGGCTTGTTTGAGCAACGGAATTGGCTCCGGCTCTACAATCGGTTTCGGCGTTTGTTTTTGCTTAGAACTATTAGTGCGCGTACGAGGAGCCGGTTTCTTTTTGGGAGCCAGATTTTCGGTAAAAACAAAAAGATCGCAGGCGTTTACAAAAGGTCTGGGGGTTTTCTTCTCACCAATGCCCATCACAAAAATTCCGGCTTCACGGATGCGAGTGGCCAAGCGCGTATAGTCGCTATCGCTGGAGACGAGACAAAATCCGCTCACGTTTTCAGAATGGAGAATATCCATCGCGTCAATAATCATTGCGCTATCTGTTGCGTTTTTGCCAATCGTATAACGGAATTGTTGTACCGGTTGCACAGCATGGTTATTCAAAACTTTCTTCCATGAATTCATGCTGGCAGTTGTCCAATCCCCGTAAATTCTACGAATCGTCACCTGCCCGTATTTGCTGGTTTCAGCCAACATCTGCGGTAGCAATTTGGCTTGTGCATTGTCGCCATCAATCAGAATACTGATTCTGCGACGGATTATATTATTAGATTCAGTCATAAGTTCTATTATACACGGATTTTATGCATAAGCGAAAATTTGCTTGACACCCATTTCTCCCAATGATAAACTCTTTTCATGCTTTTCCAAAAAGCAAATCTAAAAAAGGAGCGCACTAAAATGACCATCCAAAAACTCTTTATCCCCGCAAGTGTTGATATCTCACTTAACCGCAGTGCGCCTGCCTCTCTTTAAAGAAAGAAACTGTATTTTCGTCTTTTTAGCCACGGTGCGCTCTGCATCGTGGCTTTTTTCTTTAACCTAGCCTCACGCAAAGCCACGAAGGCGCAAAGTTTTTCTCTTTCATCTTAGCATCTCTGCGTCTTTGCGTGAGATTAAAATTCACGTTTCGCATTTTATTTTATACAGGAAGAATCTCATGAACAACGAACCCCTCACCTTCGATTTCCGCAAAACCATCGCCAAAAATCGCCTCAAAGGGCTTTGGAAAATGATGGTCGACTATCGTCTGCCCTATCTCGGCGCGACTATCGCCTTGGCGATTTCGGCGGCATCCAAAACATTCACCTACCTGCTTCTGCGCTATTTTGCAGATTTAATCACAGGCGATGCCGACCCGATTAAAGGCAACATTTCGCACACTTTTATTTGGATTGCGTTGGGATTTGTCGCCCTATCCATTTTTCAAGGCGGATTTTCCTACGTCTCCGGTCGTTTAGCCGCGTATACCGCCGAAGGGATTGCGCGCCGTCTACGCGATTTTCTCTTCGACCATATTCAGCGGCTCAGTTTCTCTTATCACGGCAACACCGCAGTCGGCGATTTAATCGAGCGCGTCACCTCCGATCTGGATGCTGTTCGCAAATTTTTCAACGAGCAAGCAATTGGCGTGGGGAGAATCGTATTAATTTTTTTCATCAACTTTGCCGCGTTACTCAAACTCAATGCAGAATTAGCGTGGATTTCCATCGTGGTTATCCCTTTCATGCTGATTATCTCGGTTTGGTTCTTCAAACGCGTCACCAAGCGTTATGAAAAATATCAAGAACAAGCCACCATCCTCTCAACTACACTCCAAGAAAACCTAAGCGGCGTGCGCGTGGTAAAAGCCTTTGCGCGCCAAGACTATGAAAAAAGCAAATTTGAAGACGATAACTGGGAAAAATTCAAACGCGGCAGACATTTGCTCATTATGCACTCTCTTTTTTGGCCCATCTCCGACCTTATTTTGGGGGCGCAAATGCTCTTCGGTTTCGTCTACGCCGCAACAATGGCAATCAACGGTGAAATCTCGGTCGGCACCTATCTCGCTTACGTTGGGCTGGTGGCGTGGCTAATTTGGCCTATCCGCAACTTAGGCAGGCTCATCGTTCAAACCTCAACGGGATTGGTTTCTTACGGTCGCCTGATGGACATCACAAAAGAGATTCGTGAGCCGCTAAATGACGGGAAAATTAACCCTGGTGGAGATTTGCGCGGCGATATTGTCTTTAAAAATGTCTCCTTTGGCTACGAAGATAAAAAAGCAGACGGAACGCGCGTGCTCACAAATATCTCATTTAACTGTAACGCAGGTTCGGCGGTCGCCTTGCTTGGCTCCACCGGCTCCGGCAAAACCACATTGGTCAACTTGTTGCCCCGCTTTTACGATTACACCGAAGGCTCAATCCGCGTAGACGGTGTAGAACTGCGCGATTACTCAAGAAAATATATGCGAGCGCAAACCGGTATTGTGGAGCAAGAACCCTTCCTCTTCTCTCGCTCAATCCGCGAAAATATCACCTACGGCGTGGGGCGCGATGTCTCAGACGCAGAAGTAGAAGAAGCCGCACGCGCGGCAAGTGTCCACACGGTCATCACGGAATTCCCAGATGGCTACCAAACTTTAGTCGGCGAGAAGGGAGTTACTCTCTCTGGCGGGCAGAAACAACGCATCGCCATCGCCCGGACTCTGTTGAAAAACCCGCATATTCTCATTTTAGACGATTCCACCTCATCCGTAGACACAGAAACCGAAGCGGAAATTCGCGCCGCGTTGAATAACCTGATGCAAAACCGAACAACATTCATCATCGCCCACCGCATCCAATCTGTGATGGTCGCCGATTTGATTTTGGTGCTAGATGACGGAAAAATCATCCAAGCCGGCACACACGAAGAGTTGCTGGCGCAAGAAGATGGAATGTACCGAGAGATTTATGATATTCAAACGCGGATAGATGAAGAATTAGAGAAAGAAATTGAAAAAGTTGCATAAAACCATATCCGCAGGGGCGCAACATGTTGCGCCCCTGCGGATACGATGATTGGAGAAATACCATGAGCCAAGAAAAAATAGAACTCGAAGAAGAAGAATATACCAGCCAACTAACCATGCCTGTTTTCAAAAGAATTTTAGGTTTACTGAAAGCGCATAAAATGTGGGCTCTCGGATTTTTTATCGCGATTGCCGCCACATCCGCATTGGATGGCGTTTTCACTTATATTAATAAAAATATCATCGATCAAGGCATCGTCCCCGGGGACGTAGAGCGCATGCACGAACTTGCCAAAACCTACGGAAGTTTTATCGTTATACAAGCCATCATGGTTTTCGGTTTTGTCTATCTAGCAGGTGTTTTGGGAGAACGAATCCAATACGATTTGCGCAAGATGATGTTTGAGCATTTGCAAGATTTATCTCTCTCTTACTACAGCCAAACTTCGGTGGGGCGTTTAATGTCGCGCATGACATCAGATACCGGTCGCGTAGCCGATTTGATGACCTGGGGCTTGCTCGATGTAACTTGGGCAATCACCAATATCATCACTTCAATTGGCTTTATGGTCTACATCAACTGGCGTTTGGCATTGATCGTTTTCGCCATCATCCCCGTTTTAGTGGTTGTGGGCATAAAATTTCGTCAACGCATTTTGGTCGAGTTCCGCGCATCTCGGCGTGCTAATTCGAAAATTACTGGCGCATATAATGAAAATATCACCGGCGTACGCATTGTGAAGGCATTAGGGCGAGAAAAGGAAAATTTGCGCGAATTTCAGGGATTAACAGGTGAGATGTACCGCTCATCTTATAAAGCCGCGTGGCTTTCTGCGCTCTTCCTCCCCGTTGTGCAAATTATCGCCGCGATTGCGCTGGGTGCAATCGTTTGGTATGGCGGCATCCAAAGCCAAAGCGGGTTGCTGACGATTGGTGGAATCCATGCTTTTGTTTCCTATCTAACTTTTATGCTTTGGCCCATTCAAGATATTGCGCGAGTTTACGCGGAAATGCAACATTCTATCGCCTCAGCCGAACGCATTTTCACACTGGTTGATACACCACCCGATGTGCATAATATCAAAGGCGCAGTTCACGCAAAAACTTTGCTCGGCGAAATTGAATTTGACCATGTGGATTTTTATTATGAAGAACGCAAGCCCGTTTTGCAGGATTTCACCCTAAAAGTTCAACCCGGCGAGATGATTGCGCTGGTTGGTCCCACCGGCGGCGGAAAATCTACCATCGTGAATTTGCTCTGTCGCTTTTACGAACCCAAGCAAGGACATATTCTCATTAATGGAAAAGACTACGCAGAATATACGTTAGAAAGCATCCACGAAAAAATTGGAATCGTACTACAGACGCCCCATCTCTTTTCGGGGACAATTCAAGATAATATCCGCTACGGTAATTTGGATGCGAGCAAAGCAGAGATTATCGAAGCCTCTAAGCTGGCAGGTGCGCATCAATTTATCGAATCTCTGCCGAAGGGTTATAGCGAAAAAGTCGGCGAGAGCGGAAACCTGCTCTCGACGGGGCAGAAACAACTTATCAGCTTGGCGCGCGCCATTCTATCCCAGCCTGAACTTTTCATTATGGATGAGGCGACTTCCAGCGTGGATACGCTCACGGAATCTCTCATCCAAAAAGGCATGGAGCATCTTATGGCGGGGCGTACCAGTTTTGTGGTTGCTCATCGTTTGTCCACCATTCGGCGCGCAAATCGCATTTTAGTCATCGAAAAGGGCAGAATTACCGAGATAGGCAGTCACACCGAATTGTTGAGCAAGCGCGGGCATTATTATCGGCTTTATACCCAACAGTTTCGGCAGGAGTTAGGCAAAAAATATGGGCGGGATGGATTGTCTGCGGTGACGGCGGGATAAATTTATATTTGTCAGGTCTTTTGGGATAACTCGGCGCAACGTGCACGTTTTTGGCTTGCTTCAAACACCCAAACATTTGTGCGACAAGAGCGGGGCTTTGCTCTTGTCGCACAAATGTTGACGAAGGCACGCCAGTTGAGGTCACGCGCGTTGCGAGGCTTTTCATCTTTCCAAATAATTATTAAAGAGATAACCATATTGCAAAGTGGTTATCTCTTTTTTATCTTAATTTGGGTGCGGATGTGTTAGAATTTTAGGTAGCTTTCTTTTCTAAGTTTTGCAAGGTTGCTGTTATGTAGAAAGTAAAAGGTACAGGTAAAATAAATGCACTAGGAGCAATTTATGATAAAAAAACCCGTAACAATTTTGTATGTAGAAGATAATTTTGAAAACAGGGTTTTGATTCGGCGTGTTCTCGAATCGGAGGGATATATAATGATCGAGGCAAGCACGGCTAATAAGGCACTTACGCAAGTCGAAAAACATCTCCCTGATTTAATTTTGATGGATATCAACATGCCCGATATGGATGGGTACACGTTGACTACCAAAATTAAAGAAAAAAAAGAACATAAAGATATTCCCGTTATTGCCGTTACCGCGAATGTTATGCGTGGTGATAAAGAACGCGCTTTAGAGGCGGGCTGTGACGGTTATATTCAAAAACCGATTGATATTGACACGCTGACCCAACAAATTGAACGCTTTAGAAAGGGGTAGGCTTTTCAATAAATCCATCATCTCTCAGGAAAAACTATGACTCCAAATACTGAACCCACTGGAAATTCTGTTATGAAAGATGCGACTGTTTTGGTCGTTGAGGATAATGTTTCTAATTTTGTACTTATTGCGCGAATGCTAGGGTATCTTGGCATTCACTGCGAGTGGAAAACATCGGGCTATGAGGTTGTGGAATATGCAGATACGCTTCCGCGACTGGATTTAGTTTTGATGGATATCCGTTTGCCTTACGAAGACGGCTACGGTGCTCTTAAGAAAATTCGTGATTCGGATCGTTTAAAAGAGACGACTATTGTTGCTGTTACAGCGGAAGCGAGTTCTGAGCAAATCAAAAAGGCGCGTGCGGCAGGGTTTGACGGTTTTCTCGGAAAACCCCTTGACCCTGATCGTTTCCCCGAACAAATTCAACGCATTTTAGAAGGCGAAGAAGTTTGGGAACTGCATTAAAGTTTTTGCCGTATTTATGGAGTAGTGAATGACCATTCAAGAATCTCTTGCTACAAAAGAATCGACAAAAAAACCAAAATTTAAAAAAGTTTTGGCGCGCAATATAGCCATAGCACTGCTTCTTTTTGCAATGATACCTGTTTCTATTATGGGGTTAGTTGGGTATTTGCGTGCGCGCTATCTTTTGGAAGAACAAACTGCCTCCCAAATTTATAACACCATGCACAATCGGGTGGACGCCTTTGATAAGTCGATGAGTTCCAAAGAGATTCGCTTAGAGCGCATAAGCCATTTATCCGATTTTCAAAATGCCGCGGCAATTTTGCTTGAAGTAAAATCTCCTTCGAATGAAGAGCAATTGCTTGGGGAATTTGAGTTTGGCAATAACCCAAGAGGGGTGCCACTTTTTGACGATTTCTTTCTTCTTAACCCCGAGTTTTACATCTACGCCGGTTCAGATAGTACATGGCAAGGAAAAGAGATTAAAAATTCTCTGCTTTTAGCACAAATCGCCAAAAAAGAAGGCTCTGTGGGGATATATGATCTGGACACACTATTTCCTGAAGAGTTCGTTATTTTTACAGTTTCGCCCTTATCGTCTAAATCCGGAGAAGACCTTGGCTTTTTGGTGGGGATAACTGAGGCAGAGACGACAAAAGACTTTCTTAACGAATCCATGCTTTTTAATGCCGAATCCACGGCTTATATTATCTCCGCAAACGATGTGTACGTAGAAATAAACCCCTACACGCAGGAATTAACCCACTTTTCTCCCAATCACAATCAGAAAAACGAAATCACATCTTTTTTGAGCACATCAATTTCTACAGAAGACGAAATTTCTTCCTTGTTGGAGTTTGAAAACAATCTTGGCATAAACGTTGTAGCACAAGTTCATCAACTCGATTCTATTAACAACAAGGTCGTCCTCGAGCTTCCCCGCGAGGTTGCCTTCGGGCAATTAGGTAATTTTGGTCCATTTACTGTTTTTCTCTTCTTAAGCACTTTGCTGGTATTAGGCACTGTTCTTTTGTATGCAAGTAACAGAATTGTAGTTCCATTACAAGAACTGTCTAAAATTGCGCACGAATTTGCAAGCGGAAACTGGTTAGAGCGCGCCCCTGTGGACCGCAATGACGAAATTGGGGAACTGGAATACTCTTTTAATCAAATGGCAAACGAGCTAAGTTCTCTATATCGCTCACTTAAACACCAAGTTGATGAGCGAACAGAGTATATTCGCACCGCCTCTGATGTTGCCCAAAGTATTGTGGCAACATTCAACTTAGACGAACTACTTGAGAAAACAACTCGTCTTATCGCTGAAAGGCTTGATTACTACCATGTGGGTATTTTTATGGTAGGAAAAACCAGAAAAACAGCCTTCCTGAGAGCGGCTTATGGTCCTGCGGCAGAAGAAATGCTATCGCAAGAGCATCATCTAGATGTTGGCTCCAGTTCCATTGTGGGCTGGGTATCTGCAAATAATCGGCACCGCGCCGCTTCTGATGTGGGCGAGGATCCAATCCACTTCAAGAACGCGCTTCTTCCGGACACACGCGCAGAGGTGGGGATTCCTATTTCAGTTGGAGATACCGTACTGGGCGTGCTTGATGTACAAAGCTCCCATCCCGAAGCTTTTGATGAGGCAACAATCGCGGTGTTAGAGACGCTCTCTAATCAAATTGCGACCGCTATACAGAACGTCAGCTTATTTGAATCATCTGACGTTAACCTGCATGAACTTGATCGGCTATATCGCGCTAGTCAAGAAATTGCTCAAGAAGAAACAAAAGAGGGAGTCTTTGAAACAACCAGTCATATTTTACAAGATTCTCCTTTTAGCACGATGATTTTTACGCCCAAGGGCAAAGGCCTCGGCATATATTTCGCATCCGATCCCGATTACGATGTAGCTCGTTTTGATCTACCTGAATTCATAGACGTACCGCTTGCTACGGTTGCCCAATCAATAGACGCTGGATCTAACATTATTGATTTAAACACAGAGACACCTTTCCCGAAAGTCTTTGTTGATATTATCCGAAAAACCGACTTGAAGGCAATTTCTCTCCTCCCTCTGATACACGAAGAAAAATTAGAAGCACTTATTATGATTGGGGCGCGGCACAAAGAGCATCTGACTTATACTGCCGTACAACCTTATATCAATCTTATTGAGATAATTGCAGTTACGCTTGATAAGATACACGCGGCAGAGGTAACGGAAAAACGCTTAGCGGAAATGGAAGCTATCTCAATCACAAATCAGGCTACTGCGGCAGTACAAGACCTTGATTCTTTATATCCTGTACTCCACGAGCAAGTGCGGCAAATTTTGGGCGATTACCCTCTTATTATCGCTCTGTATGATGATATTAGCGACACTATTCATATTCCTTACGTTTGTGATGACACAGGAGTGTCCAATATTCCCTCTTTTCCTTTGGGAGAGGGGCTCACATCTATCATCGTTCACACTGGACAACCATTGATGATTGTTGAAAACACGGAGGAACGCGCGACTGCTCTAGGGGCGAAATTAGTAGGCGATTCAGCTAAGTCTTGGCTTGGAGCTCCCTTGAAAGTCAAGGGAAATGTCATCGGTGCGATTATTGTACAAGACATAGAAAACGAAAAAAGTTTTGATGATGATTCCCTGCGTTTTATTAACACTTTAGCCTCTCAGGTATCAGGCGCGATTTATAATATCCAATTACTTGAGGATAGCCGCCGCAGAGCACTCCAATTAGAAAGTGCCGCAGAAATTGCGCGCGATATTAGCGGATCTCTCCACTTAGACGAATTGCTTAATAATGCTGTAACTTTAATTCGAGATCGATTCGAGTTTTATCACGCTTCTGTTTTTCTGATTGACCCTCTTGGTGAATACGCTGTCATCCGCGAAGCGACGGGCGAGGCTGGCGCACAACTAAAAAGAAACGGTCACAAACTCGGTGTTGGCTCAAAGTCCATTGTTGGATATGTTGCCAACCGTGGAGAAAATCTTGTTATTGAAGATACAAATAAAGATGCCACCTATTTCGCCAACCCTCTTCTGCCAGAAACACGCGCAGAAGTCGGTGTTCCTCTCAAAGTCGGCGAGCGGATTCTTGGTGTTTTGGATGTCCAGAGCGTTAAGCCTTATGCCTTCCATAAAGAAATTTTGCAAACCCTCAGCATTCTCGCTGATCAATTAGCAATTGCCGTAATTAATACAGAACTCTTTGCAGAAACACAGGAGCATCTTTCTCAGCATCGCCTCCTTCATCACATTACTACCTCTGCGGCATCGGGAACAACACTTGAAGAATCCCTTAGGGGCGCAGTCCAAGGTCTCCAAGTCATATTGGGCGGGGATCGCGTAGTGATACTTCTCGTAGATAAAAAAGAAGAAAAACTTGTTATCGGAGCATCTATCGGCTACTCGGAAGGGGACGCGAAATCCATTCAAATACCCCTCAATAGTGGCGTAACCGGTTGGGTAGCACGAAATCAAAAACTTTTAAGGATTGATGATACCCAAACGGAGCCAAGGTATGTCTCCATTAGCGCAAATACGCGCTCTGAGTTAGCAATTCCGCTCGTGTTTAGAAAAGAAGTATTAGGCGTTCTCAACGTAGAAAGTGAACAAGTGGCCGCTTACGACGAACATGATGAAGAAATGCTCGGGACACTCGTTGGGAGTCTAGCCGCCATCATCGCCAATACCCGACTTATTCAACGAGTTCGCCGACAAGCTGAACGTGAACGAGTGCTCTACGAGATTACCAGCAAAATTCGCCGCTCAACCGATATCCAGACCATTCTTTCTACCACAGTAAAAGAATTATCGAAGGCTACTGGCGCAGAACACGTCCAAGTAAAAATAGCCGTTGATAAAGATAACAATTAGGGTAAGAGTATGACAAACAAAGGAAACCGTTTTTTAAATTATTTAAACACCCTTTTTGCGCGTTGGGGTGGGCGTTATATCAGTCGCGCCATATCATTTACCGTCACAACATCTGCTTTAGCAGCATTGATTAGCGTACTAAATATTACAACTACAATCAGTTTGTCCCCAGACAAAGTCAATCACTTGCTAAAAAGTATCGTTGTCACAGTTATCATAGCAAACACCTTTGCCTTTTGGATAGGTCAGACACAAACAAAAAATCTGCGAAAGCTTTTAGCACTAAGAAGTAGCGGAGAAGAAACAGAAGATAAGTCTCTTGAGTTGAAGGCATGGAAAGAGCTCACGTCGCTACCAAGACGCTTTGTGTTTGTAGCAGCATCTGCCACTCTCTTCATCGTCACTATCCCTGTAGTTATCTATATGGCTCGGTTTGCTGGGGCTACCGAAAATGAAGTCGTTCATATTTTTCTAGCGGGATTATTGGCTATAGCACTTATCACGATGACCTACCTCATCATATTGCGAATTTTGCTCACACCTGTCCGTCAAGCCTTACAACCGCAATCTTTTGATAGTCAACTTGCGGGTCTTTCAGGCCTCAGTATTCGCGCAAATATGCGCTTACTAAGCATTGCCATAATTTCAATTGCTTTAATAAGTATTGCTTCACATGGCTATCAAGAAGCAATCGATGCTATGGACATTGCTGGAGCGGGACGAGTTGAAATTATCCAGCTTCGATGGCAATTGATCTCCGTGGCTATGGTTGCTGTTGTAATCGGCATCGCTCTAGCAGATGCCTTTGCGAGCACGCTCTACCAGCCTGTGGAGCGTTTGCGCCAAGCAATGGAAGAAGTAGCCGAGGGTAATTTGAGCAAGCGTTCCGAAACGATGTCCACTGACGAAATTGGCGCACTGTCCATTTATTTTAACCAGATGGTCGCCCAACTAAAAAGCTTACAAGAAGGATTAGAGAGCCAAATCTCTCAGCAAACGAATTTGTTGCGTACAGCCACTGAAGTTGGACATGTTGCCAGTTCCATCCTTGACCCAGACTTGCTTATCACCAACGTTGTAGATCTCATCACAGAACGTTTGGATTATTATTATGCATCCATTTTTATCATCTCCCCAGATGGTTCATGGGCTGAATTACGAGGGGCAACTGGTGAAGCCGGTCGAGAATTAAAAGAGAAAAAACACCGCCTCGCTCTTTCTGGGCAAAACATGGTCGGATCTGCAATTAACCTGAGAGAAGCCCGCATAGCTCACGATGTCGGCTTAGAGGCTGTTCGCTTTAATAATCCTTTACTTCCTCATACTCGATCGGAAATCGCCCTTCCCCTCATGGCAGGAGGGCATGTTTTGGGTGCGCTGGATGTGCAATCCACGAGGGAAAATGCATTCAACGAAGATGTTACCGAAACGCTACAAGGTATGGCAAATCAAGTCGCCGTAGCCCTTGAAAATGCCCGCCTCTTTCAAGAAACACAACAAGCATTGAAAGAAATCCAAGCCAGTCAGAAAATTCAACTCTCAAAAGCTTGGACTGAAATTCTGGATTCAGAGGGTGATCTTAAGTTTTCTGTCGGGGAAAAAACACCATCTAACGACCTTATGCTTAATATCCCCTTAGCGTTACGCGATCAGGTTATTGGTGAAATCACACTTGAAGGAAATTCAGATTGGGGCGCAGAAGATCAAGACTGGATTGAAGCTGTTGCCACACAAGCCGCCATCGCTCTTGAGAATGCTCGCCTTCTTGAAGATAGTCAACAAGTTGCATTGCAAGAAAGACTTGTTGCCGAAATTACTAGCAAAATATGGGCATCAAATTCAATTGACGGTATTCTAAAAGTTGCAATCAAGGAACTCGGCAATGCTCTGGGCGCAACCGAGGCTCTTGTTGAACTTAATATAAGTGAGAAGCAGGAAACACGATGACTACCGATAAATTATCAAACAAAACTTCTCTAATAGTTAATATAAAAAAGGCAAATTGGCGAGAAGAAGTCCTAAACGGCTTATTGCGAGGCACTTTTTTCTTTGCCTTATTAGCAACATTGTTTTCAACCTACAATCTGCTAATGGGTGATAGTGAAATTCCACAACAGGCAATGTTTACGCTTGCGGCTATTTATATTGGCGCAGTTGCTCTCTTAGGTGTTATTGCTTTTGTATCTAGTATTCCTTATCTTGTAAAAGCAAGTTTGTTATTGCTTCTTTACTATGGGCTTGCTCTTACAGGCCTTGTCGAATCAGGTCTAAGTGGTGATGGGCGTGTGTTTATTTTCGCTTTTGTTATCATAGCGGCAATTCTCTTTGATATGAGAACCAGCATAGTAGCCTTAGGGTTAGGAATAGGTACTTTTACGATTATCGCTCTTCTTTTCAGCAACGGAACAATTTATATTCCCCCAGAGCGTCTAGCAAATTCTACATCGCTGAGTTCTTGGATAAGCGGTTCCCTCGTACAAACACTATTAATTATTTCTGTTATTATCCCTATAACCTATTTGATTCGCAATTTTGAAACGCAGATAAAAACAATCAATAAATTGTTTCAGGATACTGAAAGTAAACAAAAAACTCTTGAAGAGCATGTTTTTGAGCGTACTCAAGTCTTAGAACATAGAGCTAATCAACTCGCTACTATTGCACAGGTTGCTCACGATGCACTTGTTTTTCAAAACGTAAGCGAACTTTTAGTAAACACAACCTTGCTAATTTCTGAAAAGTTCAAGTTTTATCATGCCGGTATATTCCTGTTAGGCAATAAGGGAGAATACGCTATTTTGCAAGCAGCATCTTCTGCTGGGGGACAGAAGATGCTGAAACGCGGGCACCAACTTCGGGTCGGGAGCGAGGGCATTGTTGGGGCTACCGCCGCGGAAAAGCGTCCACACATCGCACTAGATGTGGGTGAGGACGCCACTTATTTTGACAATCCCGATTTACCGGAAACACATTCAGAGATGGCACTCCCTCTCATTGCCCAAGGTAGTGTCATTGGCGTTCTTGACATCCAATCTACAGAAACACAAGCATTTAATCAGCAAGATATTGAGATTTTCCAAACGCTTGCTAATCAAATTGCGTTAGCCATTCAAAATGCACGGCTAATTGAAAACTCGCAGGAAAATATTTCTCAACTAAAATCTCTCTCTGGAGCGCGTTCTCAACTAGACTGGGTAGCACATCTAGAGCACCAGTCACACAGGTTTCTTTATACGCCGCTTAGCATTAAAAATGCTAAAAAACGAAAGTTTTTAAAAATAGAAGAAAACGACGAACATACCAATATTCCTATTATGCTTCGAGAGAAAGAAATTGGAAAAATCACACTAAAAAGAAAAATAAAAAAATGGAATCCCAGAGAGCAAGAACTTATCTCTGAGGTTGCGAACCAAGTAGGACTGGCGATAGAAAATGCGAGACTTGTAGATGAAACACGCGAACAAGCCAACCAAGACCAGCTTATTGCCGAATTCTCGACCAAGTTACGCGAGACTTTAGATATGGATACTGTCGTGAAAACGGCAATTGAAGAAATGAAAAAGACATTCGATCTAAAAGAAGTGGAGATACGTTTAAATACGCTTGGAGAAAATTAGTAGCTATTCACAATATTGTGGCATGCACCCTATCCGCTTTTCCACGAAATGATATATTGTTTAAAGCGTATAAAGAAAATCTTTTGCGATACATTTTATGAGAAAAAGTTCTCGATTTAAGTTGCTTAAAAAACAGGTCTTTATTTTGATTAACTACGAAAATTACGTACTGGAAACACCATGACCAATCAAAGTTCAAAACAAATATCGCCAGACGATATAACGATTAGCAGACAAACTCGAAATGCCTTCATTGCATCTGGCATAACTGCTGTAATGGCGACTATCAATCTCATTGTCTCTTTCAGAATAAGTTTGGCAACACAAGCGATTGTTTCCATTGTTGATACGATTGTTGTTGCTCTTTTTCTAATAATAACCATTCTTAGCGCAATAGTTATTCGAAAAGGTCAAAGAACAAAAGGGGTTTGGATTCTGCTTATATCCATTGCGCTCACTTTTGCCCTTCGTAATGCGCTTATCGCAAACCTAGGTATACTTTTTGGTGCCCTAGCTATTAGCCTCATCCCCTTTATCGGGCTATTAACTTTGGATTCGAAATCTTTTAGCCAGACAATGAGTTTCGGACTTTTTTCAGGAACGACCTATCTCGTTTTTGATATTCTCATTTCCCGTTACCTACCTCCTTATCGCCAGTTACCAGGAAATGCGGAAACAGTGGTCAGAACGATGACCATATTGGCTATCCTTATTACACTCATCTATATAATCTCACTCTACCAACAAC
>CAZERH010000005.1:0-3221 GCA_964515535.1 uncultured Anaerolineaceae bacterium | reverse complement strand
ACCATATTGGCTATCCTTATTACACTCATCTATATAATCTCACTCTACCAACAACATCGTTTTTTGCTCATCTCGTCAAAAATAACACTTGTGACGGTTTTTTTCGTTCTAGTAGCCATTATCGCACTAAGCACAGCAGGGTCTATATCTTTAAAAAACTCTTTAAGTCCTCGCCAAGATGAAGAAATGCGTATCAAAGCAACCTTTCTTGCAGATAGCATAAATGTTTTTATTCGATCGAATAAAAATGCAATAAAATCAGATAGTCAACTCCCCATTTTCACAGAATACCTCTCATCTCTTGGTGACGATCGCGATCTTGAACAAAGTAAATTAGAGAAAATTGCCCTCGATAGTCTACGCTCAATAAGACGAAAAAATATTTCACAGATTACCTCCCTCGCTGTTTTAGACATTTCAGGAAAAAATGTTCTTGATACATCTGCGCAAAATTTCGGGAACGATGAGAGCAAAAAAGACTACTTTATTCAAGCCAAAGAAACCGGCACACCTTTTGTTTCAGACATCAGCCGAGGTAGTTCTAGTATTTTTTTCATATACTTCAGCACACCTATTTACCACGCAACAACGGGAGAACTAATCGGTGTTCTTCGCGCAAAATATAAAGCTTCCGCGTTAGAGAACTATATTGACAACTATATAAAAATAGAAGGGAATAATGCCGAAACAATTTTCGCTGCACTTCTTACAGAAAAAGACGTTAAAGCTATTAGCATCGAGGATCCTACATCCGTTTATCTCATCATAGCAAACAGCAAAAGCTCCGACCTGAATATGATGTCGGCAACACCATTAACAACAAATGTAACGACACCTTTGCAAATAAGCCACCTACTTCCCCCCGGAGAATCATTCAGGTTTTCCCTAGATGTACCCGGATTTGACGAAGGTTTACGCAATCGCTCCGCCAATCCGGTTTTTGAGGCACAAGCCTTTCCGCGAGAAGTTCAATCCACGGTTCCACTAGATGTAATTGCAACAGCGGATATTGACGAAAAATCTATCTCTTGGACCGTTATTATTTCTCAAGACCTCAAAACTTATCATGTCCCCTTCGTACAACAACGAGACACCAACACACTCTTAGCCGTTTTCACCGCCATCATTACGGCTATCTTAGCCTATATCGGAAGTCAATATCTTATAAGGCCCCTCTTAGAACTTACAAATATAGCTGAGCAGGTCACAAAGGGAAACCTGAGCGCACGCGCAAAAATTGATACAGAAGATGAAATTGGCGTGCTTGGGCATGCTTTCAATGACATGGCAGACCAACTGAACACGCTCATTGCCACTCTGGAAGATAGCGTTACTGAACGCACACAAGACCTAGAACGAAACGCAAATCAACTGCAAGCGGCTGTTGAGGTCGGAAAAACCGCCGCATCTTTACGCAGTCTAGATGAACTACTCTCTGAGGCCACCGAGCTAATTAGTGAAGAATTCGGCTTTTACCATACAGGAATTTTCCTCATTGACCCTTATGGAAAATACGCTCTCCTCAAAGCCGCAAACAGCAAGGGAGGACGCAGGATGTTAGCCCGCGCACACAAACTAGAAGTGGGCGAGGAGGGAATAGTAGGCTTTGTCACCGCATCCGGAGAAGCCCGCATCGCTCTTGACGTTGGGCGTGATGCCGCTTTCTTCAACAACCCCCTGCTCCCCGACACGCGCTCCGAGATGGCACTCCCCCTCATCGCAGGCGGTAAAATATTCGGCGCACTCGACATCCAAAGCACAGAAGGAGAAGCCTTTAGCGAAGCAGATATTACCTCTCTGCAAGTCTTGGCAGACCAAATTGCCATAGCCATTGAAAACGCCCGCCTCTTTGAAGAAAATCAAAAAGCACTAGCCACAGCCCAACGCGCTTATGGAGAACAGAGCCAACTTGGGTGGCAAGAACTTATCCATCATGCAACAAATCACGGCTACAGAAGTGATAGCGATGGCAATATCTACCCCCTAGAAGAAGAGGCAGATGAAAAACTAGCCCAAGCAATGCAAGAAAATCAAACCTTGCTTGACGCAAACGATTTAATCGCAAATATCCCAATTCTGGTACGTGGAGAATCTGTAGGTGCTATTCAACTCTCAAAACCTAACCGTGCAAGAAAATGGAGTCAGCAAGACCTAGATTTGGCGAGAACCCTAACCACAGAACTAAGCCGTGCCATGGATAGCGCACGCCTTTTTGATGAAACAAAAAAGCAGGCAGACCGAGAACGTGTTGTTGGCGAAATCTCTGACCGCATGAGGGAAACCATGAACGTAGAATCCGTAATCCGTTTAGCCGCAGACGAACTTTATAAATTGCTAGAACTGGAGCATATTACCATTCACCTCTCAACAGATGAAATCAAAGACGAAGAGGAGAACAAATGAGCTTCCTTTCCCCTAACCCCAAAACTATTGATTCTCAAAAAGGAATAGATACCCTACGAGATTGGCGTGAAGAAGTTTTTGGCAAAGTGATTAGAGTAATTGGTATTGCCGGAACCGTTGTTTTTGTCATCAACATGGTTTTATCCTACCAAAGCACAAAAAAGGAGATGCTTTTTCTTCAAACCCTTTCTTATCTGTTCGTTGCGATAGCCGCCTTTATGCCTCACCTAAAAACCGTGTATCGCACTCATATTTTTACGTCGATCGTATTATTTGTTGGCATTTTCACCGCTATTGACAAAGCAACTGTCGGCGATGGACGTATTTGGTTGATTTTGGCGGCTTTTTTAGCAACCGTTTTTTTAGGAAAAAAAACAGGCTTGATCTATGCTTCAATTGCCACTATTGCATGGGCTTTAATAGGGTATCTTTTTAGCACATCGCTTCTTCCTTATATTAAAATAGATCAATTTTCTTTTGCGATTTGGACAGGAACAACGCTCTCACTTCTGATAACCAGCGTTTTAATAGCATTGACCGTTAATGCGCTATCAGTCCACTTGAGCACCAATGTTGATAAAAGAGCGTCTTTAACCAAAGCACTGGAATCCCAAAAGGAAGAATTAGCAAAACAACGTGATGCACTTATAAGGCGTTCAAATGCATTAGAAGCCTCTGCGAGAGTTAGCCGCCACCTTGCTTCTGCAACTCTTCGAGAGGATATTATAAAAGAAACTCCCAAACTTATTCAGGATGAGTTTGAGGTGAGCAGTGCCGTCTTTTTACTTTTTGACAAAGAAAACGTGCTTCGCCGCGAA
>CAZERH010000004.1:0-21625 GCA_964515535.1 uncultured Anaerolineaceae bacterium | reverse complement strand
TTTTACTTCCCAAAGTTTCATAAAAACGTTCGTAATGCTCTTGCGCTTTCGGGGTCGCCATCCCATCCGCCGCATTGAGACGGGAGAGCGGTGTGGCACAGTAGACGCCGCTATCAATGCCATCTTCAAAGCCCTTCCAGCCGACCGCTTTGAGATAGGGGAATTTCAGATACGTCCACGGTTCGACACGCTCGGCGATATGCTCGGCGTAGTCTTTGGGATGATATTTAACAAACTCCTTGCCTTCGGGATCGGTGACTCGGATCATGCCATCGTAGAAGTTGACATGATTGTTCTCATCCACCGTGCCCATATAATAGGTTTTGTGGGTGAAAGCATCAGATAGAATCAGGTCAACATATTCAGGATTGGCGAGGACGACATCATCGAAGAGCTTTAGGCTGAATTCGGCAAACGCGACGTTCTCGCGAGCGACTTGTTCGATTTCTACACGCATCTCTTCGGTGACAGACACACTCCAGCCCCCCGGCAACCCGGCAACGGGGTGGATGCCGCGCCCCCCCAGCATCTTTATGACCTTATGGTTTCGTCTGCGGCAGTTGATGACTTCCATGCCGATATCCACGCCAACTTTATGGATTACGCCCAAGATATTCCGCTCGGCTGGATTGGCGTTGGGTCCCAGCACAAAATCGGGTCCGCCTAACGCGTAAAAGTGGACGGTGTGATCGGTGCAGTAGAAGGCTTGGTAAAACATCTCGCGCACTTTTTTAACGGCGGAAGAGGGCTCTACGCCGAAGAGCGCATCGAGGGCTTTTGTGCCAGCCATGTGATGCGCTTCGGGACAAACGCCGCAAATCCGATTGGTGATACGGGGCATTTCTTCGGCGGGTCTGCCTACGCAGAATTGTTCAAAGCCGCGCAGTTCGGGGATTTGGAGATAGGCGTTTTCGACTTCGCCTTCTTCATCCAGAAATATCTCAATCTTGCCATGTCCTTCCAGACGGGTAATCGGGTCTATGGTGATTCTTTTTTTCATGCGATTTCTCCTTGCCCGTTAACTTTTGCTCTTTTGAGTAATGAGTTTGCCATGCTAAAGCGATAGAAAGTGCCTGCCGGGTCGGCGATGGTATCCACGACTGCTTGGATTTCCTCTTCGAGTTCGGCTTCTTCCATGCTCTCATGCCCCGCGCCGATGACGGAGGCGATCGCCGAGAGCATCTTTGCGCCCTGATCGACGACTCCCGGCATGGGACCGTAACAGCCTCGGCATCCCATCCCAACTTCCGGGCAAAGTGCACCGCATCCGCCACGAGTGGCAGGTCCCATACAAACGATGCCTTGTTCAAGCAAGCATACACCTGCTTCGGGGACGATCTCGTAGGGGCGATAAAAGCGGGTAATCACTTTTTCGCTCTTTTTTAGGTCACATTCTTCGCAAACCGCAACATTGCTCACACCGACAATCGAGCCTTTCGGCGGGAGGGGAGTCCCCTCAAGCAACGCACTGACGATAACCTGCAAGACCGCCCAAATCTGCTCCGGTTCCGGTGGACAGCCGGGCAGGTAATAATCCACGTCCACAACTTGGTCGAGCGATTTGACGGTGTGGTAAAACGCCGGAAGGGTCAATTCTCCTTCGGCAACTTGCACCGATGTTAGCGGGATGATGCCTTCGGGGTTATCGAGTGTGGGGTTGTCGTGGTAGACGGTGTTATAGATCGCTTCTTTGGATGTCAGATTCGCGAGCGCAGGAATGCACCCCTCATACGCGCAAGACCCGAATGCAACCATGAACTGCGATTTCTTCCGCAAGAGATGCGCCATTTCTTCGTTTTCGGCATTGCGAATTGCGCCGTTCCACAAGCAGAGGGTAATAGACCCATCGGGATAGGCTTCAACATCTTTGGTCTTAAAATCGGCGATGCAAGGGAAAAAGACGATGTCGAAAACATCGTCTACGATCAGGATTTTCTCGTGGATATTGAGAACGGAGATTTCGCATCCTCCGCAGGAGGATGACCAGTACATTGCGAGTTTTGGTTTTTCAGCCATGATTATGCCTCCTCGAATACAGGCAGGGCTTCGGAAAATTCGTGTTCATCACAACATTGGATGACTTCCTCATCCCAATTTAGCGGACCTAAAGCACGCAGGCTTTCTGTCATTTGGTCAACTTTCTCGGCGAGCAAAATCCCCTCCGATGCGGAAGCCCAAACCAGTTGGATGCGCTCCTCTTCAACGCCTAGTTGTTTGAGCATTGCTTTAAGCAAGTAAAAACGGCGCATCGCCTTGATATTGCCATTCACGTAATGACATTCACCGGGATGACATCCGGCAATCATCACGCCATCGGCTCCTTCTCGCAATGCTTTCATGACAAATTGAGGGTCTACTCGTCCGCTACACATGACGCGAATCGGACGCATATTTGGTGCATATTTTATGCGTGCTGTACCGGCAAGGTCAGCCGCACGGTAGGAGCACCAGTTACATAGAAACCCAACGATTACAGGTTCAAATTGTTCAGTCATAATTTTCTCCTCTATGCTTCTACCATTTCTTTCATGTCCCACAAAACACCTTCAATCTGTGAGAATAGTTGATCGTTGGTGAAGTGTGCACCAGTGATTACGCCACTTGGGCAAGCCGCCACACACGTTCCGCAACCCTGACACAGCGCAGTAATCACCTCGGAGACATCGCGGTCTTCATGGAAGATGATCGCGTTATAGGGGCACATATTATTGCAGATGCGGCAACCGGAGCAAGAATCTTGGTCGATATTGGCTCGGACAGGTTCCATCATCACCGTTCCGCGGCTGATTAGTCCAGCCACACGAGCGGCGGCGGCGGCACCTTGCACTACGCTTTCCGGAACATCTTTAGGACCTTGACACGCGCCAGCGATGAAAATGCCATCTGTCATCGTGGCAACCGGATCTAGCTTGGGATGTCGCTCAACGAAGAATCCGTCAAAATCACAACCCATCTTGAAGAGTTGCGAAACCTCCTTGGACCCGGCGCGTGCTTCCATCGCCGGACTCAGGATGACCATATCAACAGGGACGCGCCGTTGCCTGCCAATTAACGTATCCTCGACTTGGACAATGAGCTTCCCTTCCTCTTCGGGGATGCGAGCCGCATCCGTAATTTCTGCCACTTTACCTCGAATGAAATGCGTTCCCTCTTCCAGTATGCGGTCATAGAATTCTTCATAACCTTTGCCGGGCGTACGCATATCAATATAGCAATCGTAAATTTCGGCATCGGGAATACGTTCATTAATCAGATGCGCAAATTTCAAAGAATACATACAGCAGACTTTAGAGCAGTATTTATTATAATTTTCATCCCTCGAGCCCACGCAGTGAACAATAGCAACGCTCTTGGGTGTGCTCTTTTTATCGCGTAACACAATTTTTCCTTCTGTGGGTCCAGCCGCATTAACCATCCGTTCAAACTCCAGGCTGGTAAAAACATTTTCTAATTTTCCGTACCCATATTGCGGAATTCGTTTGACATCAAAGAGGTCATAACCGGTCGCGAGGATGATATTCCCAACTTCAAATTGCAGAATTTCATCTTTCTGTTCAAAATCGATCGAGTTCGGCTCCGTGGGACAGAACTTCTCACAGGCTTTGCATTTGCCTGTTTTGAAGTAGACACAATTTTCTTTATCAATTACCGGATATTTAGGTACAGCTTGTGGGAAAGGACGGTAAATTACTTTGCGGGTTCCCATACCTACTTCAAAAACATCATCCACTTCATTGAAGGGGCATTTTTCAATACAAATACCACAGCCGGTACAGTGTTCTTCATTAATAAAGCGTGCCTTTTTGCGCACAGTCACGGTGAAATTGCCTAAGAAGCCATCAACTTTTTCGACTTCGCTCCAAGTGAGCAGGGTGATATTGTCGTGTTGAGCAACATCAACCATTTTGGGGGTCAGGATACAGGCTGAACAATCCAGTGTGGGGAAGGTTTTATCGAGCTGAGCCATGTGTCCACCGATGGAGGGTTCCCGCTCAACAAGATAAACATGATAACCAGCGTCAGCAAGTTCGAGCGCGGAGGTAATCCCGGCAATGCCGCCTCCTACGACCAAAGTATTTGGGTTGATTTCCACCGGAATCTGATCCAGTGGTTCGTGATGAACAACGCGATCAATTGAGCCTCGTACCAGCGATTTTGCTTTAATAGTAGCCGCCACCTTGTCATCGGTAATCCACGAATCGTGCTCACGGATATTGGTCATCTCGAAAAGGAAGGGGTTTAGCCCGGCGCGTTCGCAAGCCGATCTAAAGGTCTTTTCGTGCATATGCGGGGAGCAGGAAGCGCAAACCACACGCGTTAACCCTTTTTCTTTGATGTCCTTCTCAATCAGTTCTTGCCCCAAACTGGAGCACATAAATTTATAGTCACGGGCAATTTCAACATTGGGCTGTTCTCCAGCCCAGCGAGCAACTTCTTCCACATCCACAACTTTGGAGATGTTCGTGCCGCAGTGACATACGTAAACGCCAACTCGCTCTTCAGAATTATTTTTTTCAGTCATAGGTCTTTCTCCTATCTGTAACGGGGTTCAAAAAACTTAGACGGTTTTCTTACTTACAAAAAACTCGGTTTTTCCTTTTTGAATAGGACATTTTTTTGATTTTTGAGATAAAAACCGAGTTTCTGCTTGGATGAGAAACCGCACCAAACTTGTTTTGGGCATGAGTGCCAAAACCAAGCATCTACCTGACAAGGGAGGGTCGAGAAAAACCTTCACGAGAAAAAATGTTGACCAATGGCTCTAAAGTTCAAACCACGCACGCACCGGTTTTTCATCCTCTTATTTAAAATCTGCCTCAACCGACTTCCTTTTTGATATATCGAGACAGAAGAGGAAGCGTTGAAACAAGTTCTGAGCCAATGCCCAGTTTTTTGGGGGCTATACCCAATGCCAGCCCCATCAGTTGCGTAAAATAAAGCACGGGGATAGCGTAATTTGTGCCAAACTCTTCGTTGACTTGTGTTTGGTACACCTCAAGGTTGACCTGACAAAGCGGGCAAGCAGTAGCAATTATTTCCGCCCCGCTTTGCAAAGCGTTTTGAAGCAGGATTTGAATCATCTGGAGGGCGGCTTTTCGATTTGTAATAAGAAGCGCGGCACCACAACAACGGGTTTTATTGGCAAAATCTACCGCCTCTGCGCCTGTAGCATTGAGAATTTCCTCAAAAAATTGTGGGGCTTCAACATTCTCTCCATTTTTTCTAGGGCGCACGATTTGACATCCATAGTAGGGAGCAATTTTTAGCCCGTTTAATGGTTGAGTAACTTTGGCTTTGATCGCGTCTACGCCAATTTGCTCCGCAAAAATATCAATTAGATGATAGACGGTTAAATCACCCGTAACTTGCAAATTATCTGCCTCAAGCGCATAGTTGATCTTTTTTGCTAAATTTTCGTCTTCTTTGAGATAGGTATTGGTGGTGTATGAATTTTTATAACAGGCACTACAGGGTGCCACAAAATCTAGTCCTTCTTTTTCTGCCATGGCTAAATTTCGAGCGACTAATGTATGAGCCAGCGTATTATCAAGATTGAAACATGCGGTTGCACCACAACAATTCCAATCTTCTAGCTCTTCAAGTTCCACACCTAAGGCTTGGGTGGTTTCCATAGAAGATTGGTGATAGCTCAATGCCATTTTTTCAAGAGAACAGCCGGGGAAGTAAGCGTATTTTTTCATTACTACTCCTTTTCTCCCGTTGAGATGGCACGTTTGACCACACGTTGAAACTCTGTGCGGCGTTTATTTGTTGGCGGCAATACCGACAAACGCCCCTTGAACATCAGCTTGAACGCATTCTGTATCTCTAGGAAAAATTCTTTTGCCTCAAAGCCAAAAATATAAGTCGGGGCTAAAAGCGGTTCATAGGATTTTGAGTTTTTTGAAACTGTTTTAATAAATACTTTCGAGAATTTCGGACCCACCCAATTTTTGGCATAAGTTTTATTTTGGATTGAATAACGCTTGACGGCATACATCACACCGGCTATATCTATTTTGGCGGGACATCTCACCGTGCAGTGATAGCAAGATGAACAAACCCAAGCAGTATTGGCTTTGATTACATCCTCTTTCAGGTCTGCGTTAATCATAGCAATCAGGCGACGTGGTGTCTGGTCCATAAAATTGCTCCCCGGACAAGTGCCGGAACAAGAGCCGCATTGTATGCAATGACTGGTTGGGCTTCCATGTGGCGTATACATAAAAGCTGAAATTTCCTGACTAAAACTACGTTTTTCTGTCATAATCACTTCCTTTTTCTTCTATGGCGATGTCCGGCTTTGTGAACTAGGCGAGTCAGGTTGACTGACAAAACCAGCTTAACTATATTTTTTCACCACAGAGTTCACAGAAACTACCAAATCTTTTCATGTTTTTCTACCCCACCTGCGTTTGTGAGGCTGTGGTGAGGGTTCCGAAAATTTATCAGCCCTCCTCCTAATAAAAACGAAATTGAAGCACAAACATTATGTGAAAAAATGCACATATGTAATAGTACAAATTGCCACCATTAAAGTATGACATTTATTATATGTGTAAATAGCGATAGTTTATAGTATTTGTCTGGTTTACGTTAAGATAGCATAAACAAAAAAATGACCGAATCCCCCGCTAGTTATTTTATCCACAACGACAATTAGCATCCAAAATAAAATGCCCAGAACGCCATCTTGCGGGTATAATAGGGAACGGAGGATTAACTATGGAAATTACTTGGTACGGACAATCTTGTTTTCGACTAACAGAGCGCGGTTCTGCCTCTGTTGTTACCGACCCCTTTAACCATGAAGTTGTCGGTTATAGTGCATTAAAACTCAAATCGGATATTCTTACAGTGAGTCACGAAGATTCAGGGCATAATTTTGTGAGTGCCGTTAAAGGCTATAAACACTTACTCAACGGACCCGGCGAATATGAAATTGGCGGTGTCTTTATTACGGGCGTGCGAACAAACGGAAAAACACAAGATGACCAGCCGCGCAATACGCTTTATGTTTTCGATTACGATGGCATCACAATTGCCCATCTCGGCGATTTGCGCGCAGTGCCTAGTCGCTCGCAAGTGGATGCATTGGGAGAAGTAAATATCGTCCTCGTGCCAATTGGTGGAGGAGATGGCTTAAACGCGACAAAAGCCGCGGAAGTAGTTGGCGTTTTATCACCAAATATCGTTATCCCCATGAATTATGCTACCCCCGCCGGAAAATTACCTCTCGATTCTTTAGAGAAATTCATCAAAGAAATGGGATTGGGAACGGTAGAAGCAGAAGCATCGATTAAGGTCACAAAGGGAAGCCTGCCCGAGGACGCGCGCGTAGTCGTCCTCGAATATCAAGAAAAGTAGGAGCAACCCCGTGGCTGTAAAAATCATAATGACTTGGGATATTTCACAAGAAAACGAACAAAAATACTTCGAATTCATTATCAGCGAGTTTATTCCCGGCGTACAACAACTCGGATTCCATTCCCTCGATGCTTGGGCAACAATTTATGGTGATTATCCCCAAATTCAAGTCGGAATGATTGCTGTAAATTCCGAAGATGCCCTGCGGATGCTGAACTCTGTTGAGTGGAGTGCCTTGCAAGAAAAGCTACTTGGCTTTGTTGATGATTTTTCCTATAAAATTGTCCCGGCTCGAACCGGGTTTCAGTTTTAGCTGGTTTTTTCAAAATACACAGGGCACAAAGCATCACAAGAGAAAATTTCGTGAGTCTTTGTGCCCCTTATCTTTTAAAATCACCGTGTCGTTTTATGTCTCTTAAAAAAAAGCTGACCTCTTGGCAAGTTTTCTTTCTCATCGCCTCCCTCGAAGGAGGCTTTGCGCTATTAACGCTCCTCACTATCCCCACAGATTCCACAAACACGCTCATCTTCGGGCTTTCCGCCTCCCGTCTGCTCATGGTGATTGCTCTTTTGTCAGCCACCCTGATCTTTCTATGGCTATTATTTCTCACAAAGAAAGAAACAAATTTCAATAAATACCTAAATCCAAAAAAATTCCCCAAAGCCTACCATATATTAAATTGGCTTTCTTTTTTAATTGCATTTTTTTTCTCTATCGCACTATTTTTCTTGCGATATTACAACCCCACAAAATTTCTCCCCATCTTTCTACGCGCACAACCCTTTGTACTTTATATTATTCTACTTGGCTACCAACTTTCCTTACTCTTACTATATCTTCGCAAAGGCTTTAGCATTGAAAAACTCAAGAGAAATGATTTTAAACCTGCCAGCATCACCTTTACCATCTTCCTCGCCCTTTTCGCCTTTATCGCCACATCCCGTATAGGATTAATTCCCGATACAGCCTATTGGGCGGAACCGGGCATCGCCATACAAGGTTGGCAATTTATCCTCGCCCTCATTATTGGCTTCATCACACTCCTTTTCACCATCAAATCGCCCCATAAAAAACTCAATATTATTATTCCCGTCATCCTCTGGGGAATCGCCATCGTCATCTGGTGGAGCGTCCCGATGGATGTCCTCAAAAACAGCTTCTACGCCCCCTTTGCCTACCCGCTTGGCAAATCGCTCCCCTATTCAGACGCCGGATTTTACGACTACCTCTCACAAGGACTTTTACTTGGGAGAGGTTTTATCACCCAAATCCCGCCCCGCCCGCTCTACATCGTCTTTTTAACAGGATTGCGCGCCCTCGTTGGCATCAACAATTACGACCAAATTATGCTTGGGCAAACCATTCTTTACGCCCTTTTTCCCGTTACTCTCTATTTTTTAGGAAAAACACTGCACAGCAGAGAAGCGGGCATAATTATTGCCTTTTTAGGGATATTCCGCGAGTGGACAAATCTCCTCGTCTCCTCGCAAACGCGCGTTTCCAATTCTAGGATGACCCTGACAGATCTCCCGACCGCCCTTGTTTTGAGCTTGCTTGCTCTGGTGGTCATCTTCTGGTTAAAAAAACAAGACCGCGTCCCTCTTCTCCCCCTCATTTCCGGCGGCGTTTTTGGGATGTTGCTCCTTCTCCGCACCCAAACCATATTAATTCTACCCTTCATCTTTCTTCTCAGCCTCTTCATTTTTTTCCCCAACTGGAAAAATTGGATACGCGTCAGCCTTATTTTAGTTTTTGGCATAACACTCAGCATCTCCCCATGGCTCACGCGCAACGCCAAAATTACGGGGAAATTCACCTTTGACGACCCTAAACAACTAGCAATTATAGCCAGTCAATATAAACTATCGGGAAATTTAAATAATTCAGAATTCGATTTTGAAAACGAAAACCTCTCCAACTCCCTGCTCGATTTTGCTCTTGAAAACCCTACCTTTGTTGCTAATTTCATCGCCACCCATTTCATAGCCACGGAAGTTAATGGACTAAATGCCCTCCCGCATATAGAACATTTTTATGGATTTCAAGAAAAAATCAATATCTACTGGACAAACTGGGACGGACATCTCAGCCTCATCAATCAATTTTTGCTGATTTTCTATCTCGCCATTATCGCCTTGGGGATTGGTGCAACATGGAAAAAGCTCAAATGGGTTGGCTTAGTGCCACTCGCCTTCAACTTTGGCTATGCGCTGTCCAATGGCGTAGCCCGCTTCTCCGGTTGGCGTTACGATTTCCCTGCCGATTGGGTCGCTTACTTTTATTTTGGCATCGGCTTTATAGAACTTCTCAGTATTCTAGCCTCCCTTTTTGGCATTTCCACACTTCAGGGTAAGGACCTGAATCTATCCACGCTTGAAGCTACAGATAAAGAATGGTATCAAAAAAGAGTCTATCTTAAAATTCTGTTTTTCTCTATCCTCTTTCTTGCAATTGGCTTTTCTCCCATCGTTCTCGAAAAAAACATTCCCGAAAGCTTTGCTCATCTCACCCAAAAGGAACTTCTCACCGTAATCGTCCCTCAAAATGCGGAGATAATCCCTTTCTCCGAACAAGAAGATGCAAAAATCACGCTTGGACGATTAATCTACCCGCGTTTTTATTACCGAAACGACGGGATCATCTCCGCACATCCGTGGGCGGCATATAAAACGCGCGAATTTTCGCGCATGGGCTTTATCATCATCAATGAAACCAGAACAGACAATGTTTTCCCTCTCCAAAACATGCCCCTTTCTTTCCCCAACGGCGTAGACGTGATTGTTTTGGGATGCCAAAAAGATAATTACCTTGAAACGCGTCTTCTTTATGTGATAGATAAAGAAGAAACGCTCGTCAGCGAAAAAGGATTTATTGCTTGCAACAAATAGTTCGTCTTGCGTAATAATTTTACGAGAAAACGCATTCATTTTGAACCACTTGCGAAAAAACATCCCATCTTTATTTTCGGCAACTACAAAACATCTTTCACACCTCCCTCATGTCATCCCTCCCCCAACACCTCCTCCACTGGTACGCCAAAAAGAAACGCGACCTCCCCTGGCGCGATCATCCCAACCCTTACGCAGTGTGGGTTTCTGAAATCATGCTCCAACAAACCCGCGTGGATACAGTCATCGCCTATTTTGAACGCTGGATGGAGAAATTTCCTACAATTGCCCTTTTAGCCTCTGCCGATGAGCAAGATGTTCTCAATCTTTGGGAGGGACTTGGCTATTATAGCCGCGCCCGTAATTTGCATCGTGCCGCGCAGATAGTTGTTAAAAAACATGGGGGAAATTTGCCCGAAAATACCCAAGATTTGATAAAACTGCCCGGTATCGGACGCTATACTTCTGCCGCAATCGCCTCTATGGCGTTTGGACAGGATGTCGCCACCCTAGACGGAAATATCCGCCGCGTGTACGCGCGTGTTTTTAATATGGAAGAAGTTTTAGGAACAAGTAATGCAGAAAAAATATTGTGGAAAATCGCCGAAGATATTTTGCCAAAAGGTGAAGCCGGAGATTACAACCAAGCTCTAATGGATTTAGGCTCAGCCCTTTGCAGGCCGCGCAACCCAAATTGCACAAAATGCCCGATTGTGACGTTTTGCGAAGCCTATCAACTGGATATTCAAGAATTTCGCCCCGTACGAAAAAAAAAGAAAGCTGTGCCGCACCGCGTCCACTCAGCGGCGGTGATTGTGAAAAATGGCAAAGTCTTATTAGCGCAACGCCCCTCAAAAGGCTTGCTCGGCGGGATGTGGGAGTTTCCGAACGGGCGCGTAGATGAGGGCAATCCTGCTGATGAACTGGCAGATATTATTTGGGAGGGCTATCAAGTTCAAATCCGCACGGGGAATCCGCTCTGCATTATTGACCACGCTTATACTCATTTCAAAATAACGGAACACGCGTTTTTCTGCACAATTTCTCAATCATCCCGCAAAGAAAATTTGCGTTGGGTAGCCTTGCGCGATACGGATAGCTACCCAATGGGCAAAATAGATCGAGAAATTGCGAGGCGACTTCAAAAATGAGCCGCTGTTCGACCCTGAATTTTATTCCTGAAGTTCATCCAACGCGAATTTTTCTTCACATTTAATGCACTGCGCCTGACGTTTATTTGCCGCAACCAACAAACCACCACATTTCGGGCAGGGCGTTTTAATGGGGCGTTTCCACGAGGTAAATTCACAGTTAGGGTAGTTGGCACAACCATAAAAAACACGATTTTTGCGCGTTTTGCGCTTAATCAAATCACCGCCGTCTTCGGGGCAGAGAATGCCAATTTTATCTAACCACGGCTCGGTATAGCGGCATTTCGGGAAATCGCTACAAGAAATAAATTTGCCGTAACGACCAAATCGGTAGACCAAATCGTGTCCACATTCAGGGCAGGCACGCCCAATTTTTTCAGGCTCTTGTTTCGTGGTGGGCATTTCCTTTTTCGCAATTTCGAGTTCTTTCGCAAAAGGCGTATAAAAATCTCGAATTACATTCATCCATTCTTCTTCACCCTCTGCCACTTTATCTAAACGCGCTTCCATGCGGGCTGTAAACCCAAAATCGACAATATCGGGGAAGTATTTCACAAGCAAATCATTTACGGTAATGCCGGTTTCGGTCGGCTCCAAACGTTTATCGACGCGCACCGCGTATCCCCGCGCTTGAATCGTAGATAGGGTTGGCGCATAAGTTGAAGGTCTGCCAATCCCGTTTTCTTCTAAAGTCTGCACCAAAGAGGCTTCACTAAAACGAGGCGGTGGTTGCGTAAAATGTTGTTTGGGAAGCAGTCGCACCAATTTTTGCACCTGTCCTTCTTCCAAACCGGTTGGAATATCGGCGTTTTCGTCCCCGTTTTCACCTTTTTGCTTATTTAAATTGCGTTTATCGCCATAAACGGCTAAAAATCCTGCAAATTTGATAGACGAGCCGGATGCCCGCAAAAGGTATTCGTGAGCAGATGTTTTGGCAAGTACTTCCACTTTGAGCGTATCGTAAACTACCGATTCCATTTGGGATGCAATAAAGCGTTGCCAAATCAAATTATATAATTTCATTTGACTGGCATTTAATTGGGATTTTAAGCTGGGGGGCGTTCTATTAGCAGAGGTGGGACGAATAGCTTCGTGCGCCTCTTGAGCCCCTTTTGCACGTGTTTTGTACTTGGGTGCCGTTTTCGGCAGATATTCACCCCCAAACTCACTGCGGATAAACGCACGCGCTTCCGCAACCGCTGATTCGGCGAGGTTTGTTGAATCGGTACGCATATAGGTAATCAACCCTTCGCCACCAATGCCCTCATAAAGTTGTTGGGCAACTGCCATCGTGCGTTTTGCGGTAAATCCTAACCGCCGAGAAGCATCTTGTTGTAGCGTGGAGGTAATGAAGGGTGCAGGGGCTTTGCGTTTGCGTATACCACGCTTAATTTTGCTGATTTGATAATCCGCCTTCTCCATATCAACTACGATGGGTTTTACTATTTTTTCGCTGGAGAGTTCAGGTTTCTTTTTGTCAATTTGGGCTAGTTTAGCAATAAAAGTCTTTTTTACGCTTTTCGGTTTTAGTTCTGCGCCAATGCTCCAATACTCAACGGGCATAAAATCGTCAATTTCGCGCTCGCGCTCAACAATCATCCGCAAGGCAACCGATTGGACGCGCCCGGCTGAAAGCCGACCACGCACTTTTGCCCATAAAATAGGAGAAATCCCATAGCCAACAAGGCGATCCAAAATACGTCGTCCTTGCTGAGCATTGACTAAATCCATATCAATTTCGCGAGGTGATGCAAAAGAATGGTCAATCGCAGATTTTGTGATCTCGTGGAAAACAACGCGCCGCGCGGTTTTGGGGTCTATTTCTGCCGCTTCCATTAAATGCCAAGCGATTGCCTCCCCTTCGCGGTCAAGATCGGTGGCAAGATAGACTTCTTTTGCAGTCGAGGCGAGTTTTTTCAACTCTTTCATAATCGGGCGTTTATCGTTGGGGACGCGATATTTTGGCTTAAAATCATTTTCGACATCCACAGAAAGCTGGGAACGGAGCAAATCGCGGATATGCCCAACAGAGGCTTTAACAGTGTAGCCGCGCCCCAAGAAACGTCCCACCGTGCGCGCTTTAGCAGGAGATTCGACAATTACCAATTTCCCCTTGCGTTTCACTTCTTTCTTTTCTCGCGCAACTTTCGGAGGCGGAGTCATGCCCTCGTGCGCCTCAGTACGTCCCATACGATACATCCCCGTTCCACATTCCGGACAGGTGCCGCGCGTGGCGGGGGTGCCATTTTTATTAAAAATAGCTTCAGGATTAGATATTTCTCGTTTTTCTTTGCATTTCATACAGTAGGCTTTCAAAACTTCCTCCTACGGAAAGTGAAGCGTAAAACATAAAGTTTTTTTGAATACGGAATTTACGGATTGCACGGAGAAAAAACAAAAAAAGTTTTATCCTCATTCTCCATTTAATCCGTGTTCAAAAAACAGGCAATACGTTACACGCTACAGATATTCTTCTCGATTTTCTTTTTTCAATTTTTCAACAATTTTACGCACATTTTGTGCTTGGTCGCGATTTGCGATTAGTAAAACATCTCCGCTATCTACGATGATTAAATTATCTACACCGATGGTGACGATGAGTCGTTTTTCATTTGTACCGTAAACGAGCGTTTCACGCGTATTCTCAGCAATTGTTTTGCCTTGTACTACGATATTACCTTGTGCATCGCTCGGTAAAACAACGTCATAAAGCGAATCCCAACTCCCAACATCGCTCCAATCCAATCCGCTGGCAGGGAGAACGGCTACTTTTTCGGCATTTTCCATGATGCCGTAGTCAATGGTTTCGCTGTCGAGGGAGAGCCACAACGCGTCCATAACGGAAGCAGGTTTCGGCTCCACGAGCGAAGCGGAGATTTCATCCAAAACGGCATTGAGTTTGGGCATTTGCTGCGCGATTTCGGCGAGAATCGTCTCCGTCTTCCAAATAAACATACCGGAATTCCACGAGTAGCCGCCGCGCACACTCATTTGATAGGCTTCTTCTTTATCCGGTTTTTCCTTAAAACGCTTGACCTGATAAACTGGATAAGCAGAACTTTCGGGAAGTTTTTCGCCGCGCTGAATGTAGCCGTATTCGGTGGAGGGAAAGGTGGGCGTGACGCCGAGCGTAACGAGGTAATCTTTTTGCGCTGTTTTTGCCGCCGTAGCCAAGAGATGATAAAAAAGATCGCGGTTGCGGATAAAATGGTCGGCGGGAAAAATCGCCATGACCGATTCGGGGTCACGGTGATGCAAAACGGTTGCGGCAAAACCGACCACAGAGGCGGTGCCACGCGGGGATTTTTCGATGAGAAAATTTTCTTTAGGCAGATGGGGCGTTTGTGCTCTGAGTAGTTCTGCCTGTTCTTGAATGGTGACAACAAGAATTTGCTCCGCTGGGAAAAATCCTTCCAGACGGTCTACGGTAGTTTGAAAAAGTGTTTTTTCATCGAGAAGTTTCAGGGCTTGTTTGGGCGTTTCGCGGCGAGAAAGAGGCCAAAGCCGAGTTCCGCCACCGCCAGCCATGATGACTGCGTAGGTGTGATTTGAATTTGTCATATTTTTTTACCACAGAGCGCACGGAGTTCACAGAGTTTTAATATTTTTTTGAGAAAAACAGAGATTTTTCTCAGCTTTAAAGTCTTTCCTTGTGCTCACTGTGCGCTCTGTGGTGAATCTCGTTTCAAAAACTTACTTTACGCTTCATATTCCGCTTGCGTTTCTCGCACGCTCACATAATTCATACTACCAACATGGCGCACCATGCCTTTGAGTTCCATCATCACGAGCGTGGAGGAAACTTTTTCTACCGCTAAACCCGTTTCCGCACGAATTTCATCTATATGGCTTGGTTCGTGCGAAAGCGCGCTCAAAAGCTGTAGCTCTGTTTCATCTGTAGGAAGCAGATGTTGCGCGTTTTTATGTTGCGTAATTCGAGTTATATCCAAAACTTCAAGAACATCATGCGGTCTCAAAAGCGGATGTGCGCCATTCTGAATGAGTTTATTCGGTCCCTTGCTCTGCGGAGCATAGATATTACCGGGCAGAGCAAAAACTTCACGTCCCTGTTCGAGGGAAAAATTTGCGGTAATTAATGCGCCGCTGGTTTTGCCGGCTTCGATAACAATAGTCGCCATGGACAAGCCGGAAATAATGCGATTTCTCTTCGGGAAGTTAGATCCTTCGGGCGGTGTATCCGGTGCATAATCGCTGAGAACCGCGCCCGATTTAGAGATGCTCGCCGCCAAATTGCGATGTTCCGGCGGATAGATTCGGTTGACTCCCGATCCTAAAACAGCTAGTGTGCGCCCTCCGGCTTTGAGTGCCGAACTATGCGCTATCCCATCTACGCCGCGAGCTAATCCGCTGACGATGGTGATGCCTTTTTGCGCTAAAAAAGTCGCTATTTCTTCGGTAACTTGTCGCCCATACGCGGTAACTCGCCGCGTCCCAACGATGGCGACCGCCCACGCATCTTCTTCAAGAAGAATTTCACCTTGCAGATAAAGAATGGGCGGCGGCTGAGCAATTTCTCGCAGACGGGCGGGATAATCGGCATCTTCCCAATTCATCACGCGGATATTCTTAGCGGCAATCTCATCCCAAACTTTTTGCAAATCCACGTTTTCGCGGGTGTGGACAAAGCGTTTAACAATTGCCGGACTTAAGCCTGCCGTGCGCAAGTCATCCGGATTTGCTTCCCAAGCTGTTTTGGCATCCCCGAAAAAATCAAGTAATCCGCGTAAACGTACTGCACCGATGCCTTTGACTAGGTTAATGCCAATCCAGTAGGGTTTTTGTGACATAGTTTGACAATTTTGTAGAGCAGTAAACTAGGAGACCAATAGACTAGTGACCAGTGGACTAATCAGACGAAATCAACCCGTCCAGCAGAAAAACGCTCATTATCCCCTCAGCAAGATCAATGTCAAGAACGACTTCGGGAATGGCAGGGAGGAGAATTTCGCTTCCTGATTCTTGAATCACGACATAGACATCATTCGCACCGGTTTTAATAATCTCTTTGATTTTACCGAAAGATTTTCCGGTGGCATCTTCAAGAATTTCTAAGCCGATGAGTTCATAATCATAGAATCCATCTTCGAGATTCGGAAGTTCGCTGATTTTAGCGTAAACGTGAGTGTTGCGAAATTGTCCAATCTTGTCTCGGTCTTGAATGCCCTCAAAAGAAAGTAAAATTCCTTTTCTGTGCGGACGACTTGAGGCGATGGTGCAGGGGATGTATTTTTCGCCAAGATAAAACTGGGCTTCGGGAATAAAAATTTCAGGGTGCTCTGTTTGGATTTCGAGCATAATCTCACCACGCACACCATGCGGACGCCGTAGAAAGCCTATGTTTAAATATACAGGCTCACCGTTGAATGATGAGCCTGTATGGGTGTTCTTTGTATGTTGCTTTGCCATTAATACTTTTACCAAAGGATACAAAGATGCACAACGTTTTTTAGTTTGTTTTTAAGATATTACTTCGTGTTCCGTTGCGACCTTCGTATTTAAAACTTAAGGTTCCAGAATTTCGAGAGAGGCTTTCTTACCTTCGCGTTCGGCGGCAACTCGTAAGAGCGCGCGCATGGCGTTGGCAACTTTACCCTGTTTCCCGATGACGCGCCCCATATCTTTTTGGGCTACGCTCAACTCCACTTCTACATGACGACCGGAGGCATACTCTTCAACAAAGACATCTTCTGGTTCATCGACAAGGGAGCGGGAGATATATTCGATTAGTTCTTTCATTTGAAATACTCTTTCGTAAAACGTAAAGCATAATAGTGCTGTTTTTCACGCTTTACGTTTTACGCTTTAGGTTCTTAGTCTTTTCGAGTGCGGGGATTCACATTGCGCTCTTCCATCATCTTCTCAGATTCTGCCAAGAGAACTTCGATTTCTTCACCGGCTTTGAAACGCTCATAGCGTTCAGTAACGCCGGTGTATCCGAAAATTTGTTTTACAGAATCGCTGGGTTGGGCACCGTTTTTCAACCATTTATAAATGAGGTCTTCTTTAACGGTAACCGTGGAAGGCTCTGTACGGGGATTATAAGTCCCTAAAATTTCGAGAAACTTCCCATCGCGTGCTCTTTCTTTTTCTGCGGCAACGATACGATAAGAGGGCTGTCCTCTCATGCCAGTACGGCGTAAACGAATACGAACCATTTTGATACTCCTAATTAGTTAGATTGTTTTTAATTTTGTCGTTCTTGGTTGGATAATACTCAAATCGAAAGTGAGGACGCTAAAGGGGGCGTTTCCTTCTTTTCTTTTTTATCCTTTTTTTGAACACGGATTCACACGGATTTCACGGAGGACAACTTTAAATACGAAGCACACAAAAGTTCTCTAGAAAAAAACTTTTTGTTTTTTTCTCCGTAATTTTAAAATCCTTCTCCGTGAACTCCGTATCATCCGTGTTCAAAAAAATCTTTAACCAAAGAGACGTGAGAGACCACGTCCCCCAGATTTTTGAAGTTGTTTGAAGAGTTTGCTAGTTTCGCGAAACTGCTTCATGAGCTTATTTACATCTTGCACCTTATTTCCTGAACCGGCGGCTATTCTTCTACGGCGACTAGCGTTCAGGATTTTAGGATTTCTGCGCTCTTGCACGGTCATGGAGCTTAAAATAGCCTCCGTGCGTTTCATTTGGGCTTCCATTTCTTCGGGCGGAACGTTGCGAGCAAGTTGTCCCATTTGCCCGGGAAGCATATCCATAAGTTGTCCCAGCGGTCCCATTTTGCGAACTTGCTTCATCTGCTCCATCCAGCTTTCGAGCGTGAAGTTGCCTTCCATCAAGTCTTTGGCTTGTTTTTCGGCAGTTTCAGCATCAAAAAGAGCTTCAGCTTTTTCGATGAGACCGAGCATGTCGCCCATTCCCAAAATGCGGGAGGTGAGACGAGCGGGATCATAAATTTCTAGCGCATCCAGTTTTTCACCGGTGCCAAGAAATTTGATGGGAACACCGGTCACAGAGCGGATCGAAATCGCCGCGCCGCCACGAGCATCGCCATCCATCTTCGACAGGATTAAACCAGTGAGCTGGATAGCATCCCGAAACCCCTCGGCGATGGGCAACGCCTCCTGACCAATCATCGAATCGACAACCAGCAGAGTTTCAACGGGATTTGTTTTCTTGGCAACTGCGCGTAACTCATCCATCATTTCGCCATCAATCTGGGAGCGTCCGGCAGTATCAATGATGAGGAGGGTGTAGCCGCCTTTTTTTGCTTGTTTAAGAGCTTTTTCTGCCAGCTTTTCAGGTTTTAGACCTTCTTCCCAAAAAACGGGCACATCTATTTTTTCACCGAGAGCCTGCAATTGTTGCGCGGCGGCGGGTCTATACGGGTCGCCCGCGGCGAGCATGACACGTTCACCACGCTGACGGAGTTTCTTGGCTAATTTGCCTGCCGTTGTGGTTTTCCCTGCGCCTTGCAAACCGACCAGCATCAAAACTCGCGGTTTTTCGCCCTTCAACTCAAGCGGGGCTGGCTCGCCAAGCATGGCGATTAACTCTTCGTTGACTATTTTTACGACTTGTTGCCCGGGTTTTAAAGCTCGATTGATTTCTGAGCCGACAATTTCTTCTTTGAGTTTTGCAACAAAGGTTTTGACAACACTATAATGCACATCTGCTTCAAGCAATGCCAAGCGCACTTCTCGCAAGGCTAAATTTACGTCTTCTTCAGAGAGTTTGCCGCGGCGTTTAAGTTTATCAAATACTTCGTTTAATCTTTCGGTAAGTGTTTCGAACAAAAGAAATCCTGTTTTAGGTTGTCTGGATAAAAAGCCGTTGGATTTTAGCGTGGATATGCTATAAGGTCAAGGGAAATTTTGAGATGATAATGAAGGATGTGCGCATCCTATAGGGGGACGGGCAATCTGCTTGGGGGGAGGCAGATGTTTTTTGAGAGCACTCCGGCTCAATTCGCGTGCGCTACGGTACTTTATCCCATTAAACAAAATCCTTTATCCTTTCAGTATTCGCTTGTAAATTGCGCCGCCTAATTTTATCTTTTATCAAAAACGGGATATAGAGAAGTAGGCTGGATGCGACCGCGAAGCCCTCATAATAAAGAAGATGGAGGGGCGCAGGCGGGAGGGGAAACGGACTTGATCTGGGCGCGGTGATGAGGCTAAGAAAGTTGGTGCCTAAGTAAAGGTTGATGCCATAAACAACCGCCATAATGATATTGGCAAAAAGAAGGGCACGCAGAACTGATTTGAAATTGATTTCCATATCCCTTTCGGCAACACTCATATAAATCGCAGACAGGAAAACGATGACGGGTGTGATTAGGGCAAAAAAGAAGTGGGCATGTGGAAATCCATAGAGGCTGTCGAGGGGCATGATAATGATGTAAAGGGCGGGAATAGTGCCGATGAGATAGACAATTTCATATAGTTTTTGGCTTTTTTTGAGCAACATAAATGCACTCAACCACGCCAAAAGACCGATGAGGGTGATGGGGATAATTTTCAAAGGTAGCTTAGGGATAAGGTTTAGGGGAGGCAATTCTTGGTAAAAATAAAGCCATATATAAAAACCAATCTCATTGATGATGAGGATTTGTGCCATTACTTCACGAATTCCAGCTCTACCGTCATCGTCTAAGTTGTTGCGCGTAAAAATGATTAGGAGAAGAATGAAAGCCGTTACACCTAATACGATGAGATGCGGAATCCCAAAGCGTTGAAATGCGTTGCCATCGTAATCGGCAACGAGGTAGGGCAAAAAATATTGATTATAGTATTCGACAAAACTTGCTAAAATAGTTTCCAAATCCATAAGGTTATATCCAGCCTAAACTGATGAAAAGAATGAGGGCTATTATATCAAATGCCCAAATACTGCCAACGGTGAAAAGTTTCTTTTTCATACTCTCCATATCATAAACCCAAAATGCAACCAAGAAGAAGGTGAGATACCCAAAGAGGAAGATCAGGATTGGCGCGCCACGATTCCACCAAGCGTATTCCCACGTTAGGGCGTTGACGGAGTTCAGCAGATATTCGATAAAGACGCTAAACGCCGCACCCGCAAGCGCAACAAACCAACGGTTGTTGATTCCGAGAATCTTCGCATTTTTATCGGGGAGGAGCATTTTTGTCCAGATAATTCCGGCAACACTGAACATAAACATAATTTCGATACTTAATCCGGCGAGAATGATATAAGCACTACTATCCGGCGTTCCCCAAACAGGCGCGTAACCGCTAAAGTGGAAAAATAACCCGTTCCAGATTTCATTGAACCAATCCATCCCCCAAAAGGCGAGACCGGCGAGGACGAGACTCCATTTCTGCTTTTCAACTTCAACGGCATAAACATAGAAAGCAAAAGATAGCATCGGGATAACGTACCATTGGAAGTGGCTCCCGTCGCGAAGAATGGAAAGGATTTGGACTGAGGTTTCAGGCATGGGGTTCTCCTTGAGTTTAAAGTTGCAAGTTGGCAGGTTGCAGGTTAAAAAATTTAAATATCAAATTTCGCTTGTTCTTCTGCGACTCGTCTGATTTTTTGCGCTCGCTTGAATGTCCCGTAAGAGGGCGGCATTTCGATTGTTTTGCCCCCTAAAATTTCTTCAATCGTCAGGATTTGAATACGGGGATATGTTTTCTGCCAAAGCTCGGATTCGTAAAATCCCGCCGAGGCGGCTTCAGTGAGCATATTGCGACTGGGTTTCTCGAGGGTGATAAAGAGTCCGATAGCGGCATCTTCTCTTTCGACAACGCCGCGTAAATCGCGAATATCCCCCACTTTGACGTGACCGCTCTTGACCTGAACGAGGACGCTTTTCATTTTGCCTCTTGCCCCGTCAACAAAATTCATGACACCGTCTATGCCTTTATCCGCGCCTTTTTTGCCGCGTTTTCCGCCCGTGCCACCCTGCGGTTTCGCTTTGACGAGAGATAACGCCCACCATTCAAATTGGAAGCGGTCTTTTTGCGCCAAATGCCGCGCAGAGGCGAGACTCTCCGGTTCGCCAATCACTTCGTAATCTTTCTTTTCTTCTAATTTGAAGTTGTCTTTAAGCCTGTATTTCATCAGCGAAATGGAGAGATGCGTGACATCAATCCCAATCCACTTTCTACCTAATTTCTCCGCGGCAACCACGGCTGTCCCGCATCCGCAAAAGGGATCAAGAATCACATCACCTTTATTGCTGGAGGCTTCGATGATTCGTTCGAGAAGAGCTAGCGGTT
>CAZERH010000003.1:0-22304 GCA_964515535.1 uncultured Anaerolineaceae bacterium | reverse complement strand
ATATTCCAGCCGGTCAATTTTGGATGGGATGCGAAGAAGGACGTAACGATGAAAAACCCGTTTATCTTCTTGATTTACCCGCTTTTCGAATTTCTCGCGTGCCAATTACGAATACTCAATACGCATTTTATGTGAGAGATACAGAGGCAGAGCCTCCCGAACACTGGCGAGGGGATGATATTCCAAAAGGTTTAGAGAAACACCCTGTCGTGAATATAAGTTGGCACGATGCAATGAATTATTGTCGTTGGTTGAGTGAAAAAACAGATAAGAATATCACCCCGCCCAGCGAAGCTGAATGGGAGAAGGCTTCGCGAGGTGATAAGGATAAACGCGAATACCCATGGGGAAATGCGTGGAGAGAACTTCACGCAAACACATATCAATTGGGGCTAAGTGAAACGACTCCGGTTGGTTTATTTCTAAACGGAGCCAGCCCTTATGGTGTGCTGGATATGAGCGGCAATGTTTGGGAGTGGACACGGATCACCTTTAAAGTATATCCTTATGATGCAAGCGATGGACGAGAAGATTTAGAAAGTTCCGGATCTCGCGTGCTTCGCGGCGGGTCTTGGATCCTCGATATTAGGTTCGCTCGTTGCGCTTTCCGCGGCAACTACAATCCCGTTAGTAGGTACAACTATATCGGGTTTCGCGTTATTGTTTCCCCGATTTTTCGTTAAAGTACTTGAATTCTGTCTTCTGAATACTGGATTCTGGCTTCTGTTTTTCTGACCTATGATGCCAATAAAAAAGACAAGAAATGTAGGCACAAAAGCCTCCCCCTCGTAGTGCGGACTTATGGAGATTAAATAATTATTTCGGTAATAGAAATAATGGCAATTCCAGCCCCCACCCAGCCTCCCCCAAATGCGACGGTAGTGTTGTCGAATTTAGGGGAGGGGCGGAACTTGTTTTACCAAAAATCCATGAAATTTAATGAGACCACCTCCCCCCAAATTCCATGCACTTGGCATTTTGGGGGACTGAGGGGGGCAGGTTGAAAGAAAGAGAGGCCAATATATATGCCACGTCCACGCAGAAGCACGCCAAAAATAATGCAACGTGCCACAAAATTGAGAAATGAGCAAACTCCGGCTGAACGTAAACTGTGGGCATATTTACGTGGGAAGAAAGTTAAAGGTGTCAAATTTAGAAGGCAACACGCGATTGGTAACTATATTGTTGATTTTTGCGCTACCAAAGAGAAACTCATCATTGAACTTGATGGTAGCCAACATCTAGATCAGATTGAATATGACGAAGAAAGAACAGCTTATCTTGAATCGCAAGGATATAAAGTTATCCGTTTTTGGAATAACCAAGTGATGAATGATATTTTAGGGTGCGTTATTGTGATAGAGGACGTTTTGGAAGAATTGAACTAATTGCCCCCTCCCAGCCTCCCCCAAATGCGACGATGGTGCTGTTGAATTTAGGGGAGGGGCGGAACTTGTTTTACCAAAAATCCATGAAATTTAATGAGACCACCTCCCCCCAAATTCCATGCACTTGGCATTTTGGGGGACTGAGGGGGGCAGGTTGAAAGAAAGAGAGGCCAATATATATGCCACGTCCACGCAGAAGCACGCCAAAAATAATGCAACGTGCCACAAAATTGAGAAATGAGCAAACTCCGGCTGAACGTAAACTGTGGGCATATTTACGTGGGAAGAAAGTTAAAGGTGTCAAATTTAGAAGGCAACACGCGATTGGTAACTATATTGTTGATTTTTGCGCTACCAAAGAGAAACTCATCATTGAACTTGATGGTAGCCAACATCTAGATCAGATTGAATATGACGAAGAAAGAACAGCTTATCTTGAATCGCAAGGATATAAAGTTATCCGTTTTTGGAATAACCAAGTGATGAATGATATTTTAGGGTGCGTTATTGCGATAGAGGACGTTTTGGAAAAATTGAACTAATTGCCCCCACCCAGCCTCCCCCAAATGCGACGATGGTACTGTCGAATTTAGGGGAGGGGCAGAACTTGTTTTACCGAAATCTATGAAATTTAATGAGACCAGCCTCCCCCCAAATTCCATGCACTTGGCATTTGGGGGGACCGAGGGAGGTAGGTTTTAGCACAACTTTAAGGAGCAAAAAATGAGCGATAAAAAGATCAACACAAATGGCGGAGCCTACGTCGGCGGCAACGTCAACACCGGCGGCGGTGGCTTCGTTGGGCGCGACAAAAATACGACCGTTGGGCAAGGTGGCGTTGTCATCGGTGGCAGTGTTAGCAATAGCAATATCGTCACCGGCAATAACAATGTGGTTGCCTCGACCATCACCCAAAAAGAAGAATATATCCAAAATATCTACGAGAGGATTGAATCTCGCCCCGACACTGAGCCTGTAGATAAAGAAGATTTAAAATCAGCCGTAGCCGAAATCGCCGAAGAAGATGCCAAAGGAGAGAATGCCGATGAGAGCTTCATCGCCCGCCGCTTACGCAATATCCAACGCATTGCCCCCGATATTTTGGAAGTCGCGCTGGCGACTATCGCTAATCCCGCCGCGGGCTTTGGGATGGTGGCAAAGAAAGTTGCAGAGAGAATGGCGTAAACTTCGCCACAGAGTCCACTGAGCGCACAGAGTTTTTAAGAAAAAAGAGAAAAACTCGGCGTTCTCTGTGAACTCAGTGGTGAAAATTTTCTCAAGCGTTGGGAGCGGGTTCTCACACTAAATTCGCGTTGAGATTTTGGGCATTATGGCAGAGTTTGCGCACTCACGGTGGGCGAAATCAGATATGGTTTGCTCCCCTTTCCTGATATAATTGCGCGGAAAAAATTGCCGCCGCGTTGGGTCGCTGGCTCAAATCCAGCCGAGCCTGTTTTATGTTGTTCTCTATAAACGGGGTGACGAGGGCACGAATAGAAATATCTCAAAGTTCTAGTCAGAGGCTGTCGCTATTTTGCAATCACAGAATTTAGATCTCCTAACGAGTATAAGCCAAAAATTTGAATGTAGTTTGCGTCCCGATCAAATTCAGGAAAGTGAGGTTTTACGCGTACGGATTAAAAATACGGGTCGGACGAGCGAAAGTTATACAGCCACAGGGCGTTCGCGGCGCGTCACGTTTCAGCCGAGATCAAGATTGGAAGCTGTACTCAAGCCTAACCAAAGTACGAATCTGACTTTTCGACCTGTTGCCAAATCCCATCCTCTAATCGGAGGAGAATATAGCCATGCGTTTAGAATCCAAGTCCAATCGTCTGAGGGTGAAATCCAAATTCTAAAAGGGGATGTCTTAAACCGAGGCAAAGTCCCCTTTTCTTTAGCTATAGTATTATTTTTAGGGTTATTATCTTCGCTCTATTTTTTTATGCGCCCCTCCACCGGCATAGCTGGAACGATGAAGCAAGTTGTAACGCAAGCACCTGCTCTGGCACAAACTCCTGCGCCTGTGAAAACGCCTCGTAAAGAGGGCGCACCCACAGGCGTATTGCCCACCGAAGCGATAGAAATTTTGCCTGCCAAAGCCTCTCCAACTCCCTTGCCCCCACATGCGGGCGATGTGCTTTATTTGAGCTTTGATGACGGTCCTTCTGTACAGTGGACACAAAAAATCTTGGATATTTTAGCGAAATATGATGTTAAGGCTACTTTTTTTGTGATCGGGCAAGAGGCAAAAGAACACCCTGAAGAGATTTACGCTGAAGTAGATGCAGGGCATATTATTGCACATCATACTTGGTCACATTCATCCCTAGCCGGACTTGGATTTGATGCTTTTTCCCAAGAAATATATTTATCTAATGCGGCTCTAGTGCGAGAACTTGCACCTTGCATTCGCTTGCCCTATGGAGAGGCAGATGCAAATACAGAAAGCTACGCGGCAGAGCTAGGGTTAGATATAATTTGGTGGGATGTGGATCCTTTCGACTGGAGTAGCCCCGGTCAAAAGAATATAGAAGATTTTGTTTTGAGCAATGTTATGCCCGATGATATTATTCTTCTCCACGATGGTGGCGGAGACCGTTCGCAAACGGTTTTAGCGTTAGAAACGATTTTAGAAGAACTCACTTCGTTAGGCTATAGTTTTGAATTGCTTTGTGTAAATTGAGGGGATATACTACATAAAAACTCTTTGAGATAGACGCTCCGCGCGTGACCGGAGGCTTGAGCCCGTTTTTTAGCGTTTTTTTTGCAAAAATCATTTACTAGAAGGAGAATCATAATGAGTTGTTTTGGAAATATAATTTGGCTGATTTTTGGCGGTTTTCTTACCGGTTTGGGATATATTCTTGGTGGGATACTCACCATGCTCACAATCATCGGCATCCCTTTTGGGATTCAGGCAATTAAGTTAGGCATTGCCACAATGACCCCCTTTGGGCGTGAGATTGTTGAAGTGAAAAATTCAAGAAGTGCGCTCAATATATTTTTTAATATCTTTTGGGCAGTTCTTTTTGGCTGGGAAATTGCCATAGCCCATTTTTTGCATGGCGTTATTTTGGCAATTACAATTATTGGCTTGCCTTTTGCCGGACAACATTTTAAATTGATGACATTGGCTCTCTTCCCCTTTGGGAAAGAATTGCGTTAAAACTTCACCGTTCGCCCTCGTCTTTGGAGATTTTTCATGAATAATTGGATAGCCCTGATTATCACTTTTTCAGCCGCACTCGGATTTTTACGCATCATGGATTTTTTCGCGCATCGCGGTTGGATAGAATCTCGTTTGAGTCGTAAAATCATTCACATCGGAACAGGTCCCATCTTTGTCCTGTGTTGGCTTCTCTTTGATGATGCCTCTGCCGCACGTTGGATGGCGGCTCTGGTCCCTTTTGCGATTACCGCACAATTTGCCTTAATTGGGTTTGGTATTCTTAAAGATGAAGCCTCTGTTAATGCCATGTCTCGCACCGGAGACCCTAAAGAAATTTTGCGGGGTCCACTTTATTATGGGATCGTTTTTGTTTTGATGACCCTCATCTTTTGGAAAGATTCGCCCACAGGTATTGTTGCGCTAATGCTGATGTGCGGCGGTGACGGGATTGCAGATTTGGTCGGGCGAAAGGTGAAATCGGCAAAATTGCCGTGGAGCAAAGAGAAGTCTGTTGCCGGATCTTTAGCGGTATTTGTTGGGGGATGGATAATGGCTGTTTTGGTGGTGGCAATTTATGGGTACGCGGGCGTTGCCGATTTTTCATCTGTCGATTCTCTTTTACCTATTGCCATCATTGCTTTTGGTGCTATGGTGGTCGAATCCCTTCCTTTTAAGGATATTGACAACTTAACAATTACGCTAACCGCTGTGATTTTGGGCGTTTTTTTCTTTTGAAATTTGGCTATCTAGGCGAAGAAGTGGTAAGATACTCTATCGAGAAAGTTTTTCTTTTTTGGGTTGATTTTTAGCTACCTGATACTTTGAAAAAAGACCTTCAAAGCTCACGCTATGGCGTAAAGAATTAGGGGATACTATCTCTTCTCAGCTTTTCGTGAAGAGATAGGTATATATTATGAAGCTGTCGGAACGTAGGCTATTTTGAGTTAAGGTTTTTACTTTTCTTATGAGACGAGTTATTATCCCCGCCCCTAAAAAAATCCACCCTTTTGGTGAACCCGCGCGAGATTTGCGTATTCATAATGAGGTTCTGTTTAACTTGCAGGAACGTGTCCTTGCTCAATATACGACAAAGACTACCGAATTGCAGATTGGGGAGCATCTTCCACAAATACAGGAAGAAATGATTGTTTATCGGAATAATCTTTTTTTTGATCAGGGATATATTGACACTTTTATAGCCAAAGCTAGGAAACTTGGGCGGGCGTGCCGAGCGGCTTTTCGTGCTGAAGCACCGGCTTTTCGTGAACATGCACTTCCTCTTTCTACCTCTTATACACTGGCGGGAAATTTATATCTCGCCGACCTTTGGTATTACCCGCACGGACCGGTTGCAGATACGCGTCCTTTGATTATTGATTTAGACCCGAAAGAAGTTGGCTATTACGGTATTCCTACTTATATGACGGTAGAAACAACGGGAGATTTAGTTTTTCATGTCCCCGCACGCGCTTTGCTTGCCATTGATTCTTGGGTGCATATTTTTATTGCGGATGTGGTCTTTGGTGTTTTTGCCGAAGGTGCCAGAGTTGAACGCAGGCTAGAAGAAGATTTGTCTTTTAAGGTTAAGGTTTTGGCAAAAGCTCTTTTTGAAGGGCGTCAGGTTTTAGAAAGTTCTGAATTGGTAAAAATAGGAAAAGGGTGCGTAATTGACCCTAGCGCGGTCATACACGGTCCAACTGTGATTGGGGATGAAGTTACTATTGGTGCAGGGGCAGTTGTGGATAATAGCATTATTGGGAACAAGGTAAATATCTCTCAAGGAGCACAGGTGATGCTTTCCGTAGTAGGAGACGGCACCTTTTTACCCTTCAACGCCGCGTTATTTATGACTACAGTTATGGACAATAGCATGGTTGCGCAAAACACTTGTTTGCAGATGTGCGTAATTGGCAAGAATACGTTTATTGGCGCAGGCTCAACCTTTACCGATTTCAACCTCATTCCGCTTCCTATCCGCGCGATGGACGGTAATGGTGAATTAAAAGACGCAAATCGTCCTGTTTTAGGAGGCTGTGTCGGGCATAATTGTAGAATTGGCTCAGGAATGATTACATACCCTGCACGAACAATAGAATCGGACGTCATTTTGGCGGCAACCCAAGAACGGCGCATTATTGATAAAAACATCTCTTTTGAAGAGAGCGACCATCATAATTTTCGACTGGGATACTTGCATAAAGCTGATTATCACAAAGAAAAAGACGAAATAGAATCGTGGTAAATGGATAGCTTCGCCTTCATCATACACCCCATCGACCCGAAACGAGATGTAAGCCGCAAATTTCCCTTCTTGGGGCGCATTCTTAGCGAAAGACAAATAGACTTCTTTTCGACATTCTTCCCGCCCATCTATCTTTCGGAAATCGAAGGCATTCGCTCTGAAGCAACTGGAAAAGAAATAAAAGGCTGGTTTATCGCTTGCCCCTATACGCCCAGTCGCATGTTGAGTTTGCCTCAAAAGACAGTCTATAATAAAATTATACAAACGGGACGCATGGCTGAAAAACTCGGCGCAAAAATACTTGGGCTGGGTGCATTCACCTCCGTAGTTGGAGACGCGGGCATCACCATAGCTAAAGGATTAGATGTTCCCGTTACAACAGGAGATGCCTACACAATCTCCATTGCAGTCGAGGCTCTTCGTAAATCTGCGAAACTGATGGATATAAACCTTGCCAAGTCAACCGCCGCCGTTGTGGGCGCGGGAGGCACAATTGGCAAAGTTTGTGCAGAACTTTTGGCAGATGACGTGCAAAAACTTTATCTGCTCGGAAGGCATATTGAACCTTTAGAAAAGCTAAAAACTAAACTGGATGTCTCATCTCAAGCGGATATACGCTCTAGTACAGACCTCTCCCATTTAGCGGATGCCGATCTCATATTGACGGTGACAAGCGCGGTCAACGAGGATGTGATTCGCCCCGAACATCTTCGAACCGGAAGCGTGGTTTGTGACGTGGCAAGACCCCGTGATGTTTCTGCAATGGTAGCCGAAGCAAGAGATGATATATTAGTGATAGACGGTGGGATGGTAGACATCCCCGGTATGGTGAACTTTAATTTCGATTTTGGCTTTCCGGAAGGCAAAGCCTATGCTTGTATGGCAGAGACAATGGCGTTGGCATTGGAAGGTCGTTTTGAAGATTACACCTTAGGAAAAGAAATTACGCGTGCTCACGTAGATGAAATCACCGAGATTGCCCGAAAACACGGGTTTCGTCTAAGCGGATTTCGTTCATTTGAAAAGGAAATAACAGCAGAGAAAATTCAAGCTGTGCGTTCTTGCTCGGCAAAGAAAAAAAACAATAAAAAAAGAGGAATATAACAGGGTGCAGAGGAGATAATTGCCCTAAACCTTATTCTCAGTTTTATTCCAAACCTTTGGAGGTTCCTTATGGGAAAAGCCCGCCTTTTGGTTGTAGAAGACGATCCTGATATTTCTAACATGCTGAAAATTTATTTCAGCGGTTTAGGTTACGATGTTGATGTAGCCCTTCGAGGAAATGTTGCATTGGCAAAAACCAGACAAGTTCTCCCCCACCTCATCGTTCTTGATATCATGCTCCCCGATATTGACGGTTATGAAGTCTGCCGCAATTTGCGGCAAAGTACGCGTACCAGCCATATCCCTGTCATCTTCCTGACACAGAAAGATGAACGCAGTGATAAATTGCAAGGTTTAGAGTTGGGCGCGGATGACTATATAACCAAGCCATTCGACATCGAAGAGCTTAAATTGCGTGTGCAAGGTGCCATCCGCCGCTCAGAGAGAGAGAGTCTAACCGACCCCCGTTCAGGGTTGCCGGCAGGACGTCTCATCGAAGAGCAACTCCGCCGCATCATCCGCGAAGAAGATTGGGCGTTGATGGATTTGCGCATCAACCACTTTACGGCATTTAACGACGTTTATGGTTTTGTCGCGGGAGATGACGTTTTGCGCTTTTCAGCAATGTTACTTGGAGAAATTGTGGATGAGCTTGGTTCGCCAAACGATTTCATTGGTCATGCAGGTGGAGATAATTTTATAGTCATATCTACTGATGAATCTGTGCTAAAAATCAAAAAAACACTCAAAGAGCGTTTTAACGAAGAAGTACAAACACACTATAACTTTATGGATCGTGAGCAAGGCTTTATACAGATAACAAACTCAGCAGGCGAGATGGAAAAAACGCCTTTGATGACGATATCCACGGGCATTGTTTCGCCTAGGGAACATCGTTTTTCAGACATTCGGGAAATCACCGAAATGGCGGCAGAGGCACGGCGTCAAGATATAGAAGTAACCGAGGCGTAAAGGCTTAATCCATCGTGGATACCGGGCTTGGAACAGGGATAATTCTTGTAGCATCTGGATTGGCAGTCGTTACGCTGATTTGGGTTTTAACGCGTTGGGCTTTGCATTCACAATCTTCATGGCAAGCCGCGATTAAAGCCTCCTCTGAAAAAGTTTCAGAGCATGAAGACGCTGTCTTGCTAATCCGCCCCGGTGGCAGAATAGATTATATAAATACAGAAGCGCAGAAATTATTCGGATTAGCTCAAAACGAAATTCCAAACCTTGAACGGCTTGCACGGCGCGTACGTCCCAGCAATGTTTTTTGGCAACTATGTGCATCAGAAGGAAGAACGCGTTTTTCAATAGGAGGAAAATTAGTCGAAGGGGTCTCTTACCAAGTTCAAAATGCAGATCCGGTAATACTTCTTTCTCTACATCAATCTGATTTAAGCACGGGGCTTGCGGGCGTAAGAGATGTTTCTGGCTCTGTTTTAGATATCATTGCTGATTTTGGGCAAGAGATTGCCGAGAACCTGAATTTGGACCCCACTCTTATTGCCGTTCTTGAAAACGTAGAAAAATTGATTCCATCGGATATTTTGGAAATTAAAATTTGGGAACAAGCAAGCCAAGTCTTCATCTCATATCGTTTGGGACTAGTTGATGGAACCTCTCGTCTTGAGCGCAGTCTTGATACGCGATTTGGCAATTATTCAGCCCATCTTGCCGAACAAGAAGAAATTTTATTTGTTCCTGATACACAATCTTATAAAGAATTTCGTTTTCTCGAAGAGACAGATCAGTATTCAGTTCGTTCGTATATGGGAGTTCCTCTTCTGACAGGCGGGGAACTTGTTGGCATGTTAGAAGTGGGGCAAATTGCGGCAAATGTATACACTAACGAAGACCAAAACCTTCTTCAGCTAATAGCGGGGCAAGCCGCCATCGCCGTTCGCAATGCTCTATTATACGAAAATGAGCAACGGAGAGCGATGGAACTTTCCGGATTGGCAAATTTGGCACAATCTGCGGGGTCTTTGCAGAACAGAGAAGAGTTTTTTTCGGCATTAATCAATAGTATTCAACCGCTTTTCTCAATTAAAACACTTGGGTTTTTGCTTTACGATGAAGATAAACGCACACTAGAAGGGCAAGTTCCTTTTGAAGGAATCCCCTCTCATATTGTTGATATTTATCGTACCGAAATTCAAGCCGATAGCAAAGCCAGTGAAATTATTAAAAAAGGGCAAATTATATTAACGCAAGACGCTAAGACAGATGAGCGTTGGCGTGAACTTCGTATCCATAATATCGCACAAGCGGCTAGTTTACAGGAATCGGCTTTGGTTCCTTTAACATCTAGTGGACATTTTTTGGGCTATTTGCAGTTATCTAATCATACTCAGGGCGTTCGGAAATTTACAGATAACGAAAAACATTTGATGAGTGTTGTTGCGAATCAGACGGCAACGATTATTGATAATGCCAATCTTATTCAGCAAACAAGACAACGCGCTCGGCGTGCCGAAACGATGAGACGGGTTGCCAGCTTGGTTTCCTCCTCTGCAACAGAGGAAGAAACAATACGTTTTTCACTTCAAGAATTGGTGCAACTTATCGGTGCAGATGCGGCTATTGTCTTCTTGCTAGATGACAAAGAGGGGGCTTTAATAGCTCACAAATCATCTTTGTATAGTAGGCATTATGAAAACATAGAAGGGGAACCAGATTTCCCGAAACTATATATTGATAATTCTCAATATCGTCTTACGGTAACCGGTAGTCAGCACTCTTTCGTCTCCGGTAATTTACAGGCAGATCAGCGTGTTTTGGATTTCTATCGTCCATTGGTAGATGTTTATAAGATGGTATCTGCTTTAGTAGTGCCGATTGTGACGCATGAACGCGGTGTTGGCGAAATGATGCTAACAAGCCGATTACCGGATTTCTTTACGCATTATGACCTTCAATCTGCTCGTACTGTTGCTGACCAACTCTCAATTGCTTTGGAGGCATCAAAGAATTTGGAGCAAACAGACGAGAGTTTGCGTTTGCGCGTAGAACAACTCTCAGCTCTTTCACGCGTTACTCGAGAGTTGAGCGGGAGTCTTAGTCTAAAGCATTTATTGCAAGTTGTTTACGAAGAAGGGTTGCAAACCTCTAAAGCAGATTGTGGCACAATCACAATTTTTGACCCTGAATCTATGGGTGAAGGCAATGTGCCCGTAAGCATCCTCGCGTTGGGGTGTGTTCATGGTGAACCGTTAACGGAAATAGAGCAAGAGGTTGTGCTTAGTGGCAATCCGTTTCTTGTTGAGGATGTTGATGATGGAGAGTATCCAGCCAGTCACGAGGGCGTTCGCTCTGCTTTAGTCGTCCCCATCGCACATCAGGGAAAAACAGTGGGACTATTTCATTTGCATTCGATGTCTCCGTCCCATTTTAATGAGGAAATTTTAGATATTGTGCAAGTGTTAGCTGTTCAGGCGGCAATTGCGATGGGGAATGCGTACAACTACGAGGAGCAGGTTCGATACGGGAATTTACTTAAGCGGAGAGCGGGAGCCCTTTCAAGTCTTCTGGATACGACAACATCGCTTGAGGTAGAACAGCCTCTAAAGGATTCTTTGCAAATAATTTCTAATGGAATTAGTGAGGCAACGTCCTTTGCCTCGGTCTTGGTTAGCATTTACGATGCGGGGACCGAGACGATGCGCCGCGTAGCAGGGACGGGAATTTCTGATGCTCATTGGCGTGCTCTTCAAGAGCGCGAACAACCTTTTTTTGCTCTTCAGCAATTGATGAAGCCTGAGTTTGAACTTGGGAGTGCCTATTATGTGCCTGTTGATAAGGCACCTATTATGCCAAGCGATTTCCATGTTGTAAATTTGGAAATGGTGGATGCTCTCCAGATAAAAAATGCTTGGAATTCAGAGGATTTGTTTATTTTTTTGCTCAAGGGTCAATATGAAAATCCTTTGGGCGTTATTAGCCTAGACCAGCCTCGTGATGGTGAGGCACCTGATTTGACAACAGTTGAAGCGGCTGAGGTTTTTGCCGCACAAGCGGCTCTTCTTATTAGTAATCAGGTGCGTTTGGCGGAATATGAAGAAAGAGTGGAGGCTTTATCTTCGGGACTAGAGCGGCAACAGCGTTTATTGCAAATTAGTCAAAACGACCTCCCTATTTTGTTGCGCAAAGATTTAGAGCAAACCATTACTATTCAAAACCTTGACCGAGTTTCATATCGTATTCGAGCGGGGTTACAAATCACAGAATCGGTGAGTAGGCAATTAGATGCCTCATCTGCTCTACAGGCTTTGGGACGCGAAATTTTGACCCACATGGGAATGATGACGGCTTTTGTGGCTGAAAACACACCGGAAGGACCTCAATTATTGCATACGATGGGGGATGTGCCTCGTACAATTAATCCAGATGCTTTATTTGGACAGAGAAACCCTCTGCGCGCTTGTTTGCAAACAGGTGAGGTTATGCTGGTCATGAATTTGGATGAAAATGATGAGTGGCGGGAAGTCCCTTTGCTTAGTACTTTGCAAAGTAAAAGTTTTATAGCTCTGCCCATTAAAGTGGAAGGTGAAACAGTGGCGGCGGTTTTGTCTGTGAGTAGAGAACCTTTGCCTATATTAACAGATGAAGATGAACAGGTTTATTATCAAATTGCTCGCCAATCATCAGTTATTTTCCAAAATATCCATTTGCTTACCTCGATTCGTAGACGATTGAAAGAGGTAAATCTTTTACTTGATTTTAGTCGAACTTTGGGAAACCTTGGTCCTACGAGCATTATGGAAGCACTTCTTACGAGTGCTTTGCAAGTGATTTCTGCCGCGCACGCCGGAATTGTATTGCTTTGGAACGAAATTACCGAGCGTCTTGAGCCGGAAGCTGTGCAAAATTATGCCAATAATGCAAGTATGGCAAAAATCTCCTATCAATTTGGAGAGGCTTTGCCAGGCAGTGTTTTTTCTCAGCGTGAGACCCGCAATATAGATGAAGTGAACTTTGCGATGGACTATACGCTTTCAGCTTCTCAGCTTCTTCTTTATCGGCAGGCAACGGGAAGCAGATTGCCTATATCGAGTTTGTTGGTACCAATTCAAACCGGCGATTATTGCTTGGGTGTATTGGTGCTGGATAATTTCAATAAAACAGGTGCTTTCCAAAAAGAAGATGAGGCTTTGCTACATTCATTGTCTCAGCAAGTTGCTTTAGCTCTTCAAAACTTGCTCTTGATTCAATCTGCCGAAGAACGGGCTACACAGCTTGAAGCTCTTACAGATGTTACGGCTACAATTACTTCAAGTTTGCAAAGCGAAGAATTAATCCCATCTTTGTTGAGCCAGCTTGAAAGCGTGATTCCGTATGATAGGGCAACCCTTTGGCTGTATGAAGCAAATGAGTTGCAAGTGGCAACGGCACGCGGATTTTCTGATGACCGTGCGCGTTTCAATATATCTGATTTGTCGGAAGAGGGTGTGCTTTTAGAAGAAATTCTACGTTCAGGAAAAGCGATAGCTATTCCTGATATGAGAGAAGATGAGCGTTTTCAAATTATTGCAGAAACGGAGTATTTGTCGTGGTTGGGAATTCCCCTTCTCTCTAAAGGAGAAGTCGTTGGGATTATGGCGTTAGAAAAGAAAGAATCTGGTTTTTATACGATAACGCATATTCAAATTGGGGCGACTTTTGCCGGACAAGCGGCGGTTTCTCTTGAAAATGCGCACCTTTATCAATCTACTTTGTCTACGGCTAAACGCTTGGAAATTCTTAACGAGATGAGTGCTGAGGTGAGTGCGAATCTTGAGATAGAAAAAATTTATCATGCAATTCATGAATCCGCGACTCGTTTGATGCCACTAGAATCTTTTGAGATAGCTCTTCTTGGTGAAGAAGACAATCAAATCAAAAGTGTTCACCATGTTATTCAAGATAAGCACTTGACAGAGAAAAATATCCCCTTGAATTCGTACCCGATTGGAAAGGTGATTTCTACCGGAAAAGCAATTCTTCTTCAAAATATTGTTAACACCAAACGCTTCGGCACCTCAAGATATGCGCAAGCGAAAACACCTTTTTCAATTTTGGCTGTTCCCATGTGGACAGGGAATCAAGTTGTTGGCGTTTTGGTTGCTCAAAGCACACAGAATGGTATCTATACTGAAAGTGATCAACAGATACTGGGCACACTAGGCAATCAAGCCATCATCGCTATTCAAAACGGACGTCTCTTTGCTGAGACACAGAATCTTACGGAAACTTTGGAACAACGTGTTGTTGAACGTACAGCAGATCTCGAAAAAGAACAACGCAATACAAAAACCTTGTTGGATATTCTCACAGAAGTTTCTTCTAGTCTTGATCTTGACTTGGCACTCAACCAGACGCTTGCATTGCTTAATGAAACAGTGGGCGCAGAGCAGGGGACTGTTATGCTCCTTAATCCGGAAGATAGCCTGCTTCATTACCGTGCCGGATATGGTTATCTTTCTGATGTGAAAGATAGCGAGGAGGGCTTTACGCTTAAGATAGGTGAAGGCTTAGCGGGATGGGTGGTTGAACATCGCAATGCTATTTTGGTTGACGACCTTGACCAAGATGAACGATGGGTGCCTCGGAAAGACGATCTTGAACGGCATCGCAGTGCTGTTGCGGCTCCGTTAATGGTCGCCGAAGACGTTATTGGTGTTTTATTAGTATTTAATCGCAAAGTCGATTTCTTTAACCCGGAGCAATTGACGCTGATTAATGTTATTGCCGGGCAGGTTGCCGTTGCAATCAACAATGCAAATTTATATAAATTAATTCGAGAGCAAGCCGAGCGGCTAGGCAGTATGTTGCGTAATGAGCAAGAAGAAGCCACGCGTTCGCAGGCAATCCTTGAAGCGGTTGCTGATGGTGTGCTTGTTACCGACGCTAAAAATCGAATTAGTTTTATGAATGCCTCTGCCGAAAAAATACTCAATATTAAAATTGAAAAAGTGATAACCCAAACCCTAAAAGATTTCAGCGGCCTTTTTGGTAAAGCGGCGAATATCTGGCATGAAATTATTCGTGAGTGGTCTGAAAACCCCTCCGTGTATCAAGGAGGGGATACCTACGCCGAGCAATTAGCATTAGATGATGGACGTATTGTTTTAGTTCACTTAGCTCCGGTAATGCTCAAAACAAACGATTTTCTTGGGACAGTTTCTATTTTTAGAGATATTACCCATGAAGTAGAAGTAGATCGATTGAAATCGGAGTTTGTGGCGACCGTGAGCCACGAATTGCGTACACCCATGACATCTATACGTGGCTATGTAGATATTCTTTTGATGGGTGCGGCTGGAGCATTAACTGAAAACCAAACCCACTTCCTTGATATTATTCGCGATAACACGGAGCGACTTAATATCTTGGTGACAGATCTCCTTGACATATCTCGAATAGAATCTGGAAAAATCACGCTTTCCCCTCAGCCTGTTGTTTTAAAAGAGCTTGCTGACGATTCGATTGCTAATATCTTACGACGTTCTCAAGAAGATGAGAGACCCATGGCATTTTCCCTTGAAGTTGAGCCTGATCTGCCTCTTGTATATGCAGACGCCGACAGGACTAGACAAGTCATCAACAATCTCATTGAAAATGCCTATCATTACACACCTGAAAACGGGGAAATTATTGTCCGAATCCATGAGACTCAACAAGCCGATGAGGTGCAAGTTGATATTCAGGATAATGGCGTTGGGATTGCGCTTGATGATCAGGCACAAGTTTTCGAACGATTTTACCGTGGAGAAGACCCTCTTGTTCTTGCCACCCCAGGAACCGGTCTGGGTTTGCCTATTGTTAAGCAATTAATAGAGATGCATAAGGGGCGTATTTGGGTAGAAAGCTCAGGAGAGATTGGAGAAGGAAGCAAATTCTCTTTTACTCTTCCTGTTTATAAAAAGTCGGAGTGAGGCTTTAATGGCAAAAATAGTTGTAGCAGAAGACGAACGAGATATACGGGATTTGATAGCTTTTACCCTGCGTTTTGCAGGGTATGAGGTTGCTACGGCATCTAACGGTGAAGAAGCGGTTGACTTAGCCGAAAAAGAGAATCCTGATCTTATTCTATTAGATGTACGAATGCCGAGAATGACGGGCTATGATGCCTGCCGAGTAATAAAAACGAAACCAGCATTAGTAGATACACCGGTAGTTTTTCTTTCAGCCAAAGGACAAGAGACAGAAATTGAAGCGGGAATAGAAGCGGGAGCGGAAGAGTATTTGCTAAAGCCCTTTGCGCCGGATGAATTGACATTGCGTGTAAAAGAAATTTTAGCTAAGTTTGGAAAGTAAAAAAGGATTAAAAGAGAATGAGCGTTGTATTATTGGACGATGCGATTGTGCATTATGAGGTGCTTGGACGGGGACGTCCGGTCGTCTTCTTGCACGGTTGGGTTGGCTCGTGGAGATATTGGATATCCTCCATGCAAGTCACCTCGACCTCGTTTCGCGCCTATGCGCTTGATCTTTGGGGCTTTGGGGATACGGCGCACAAAAAAGACAGATATGGATTGAAAACACAAACAAAACTTGTTCGCTCTTTTCTTGATGAAATGGGAATTGGAAAAATAGCGTTGATAGGTCATGGTTTAGGCGCATTGGTAGCACTCGATTTTGCCTCATCTCATAAAGAAATTGTAGATCGGGTCATGCTTACCAATTGCTCTTTAGATATGTCGAAAGTAAACCCGAAACTATTTGAAGACTCACCGGAAAAGTTAGCAGATTGGCTTTCTAATGATTTGCCTGCTGTGAAATCAGCACTAACGGACGCTGAAAAAGCAGATACAGATGCAATTTTAGCCTCTCGTAATGAGACGGAAATCCTCCAACTTTTTGATGGTGTCAATCGCCAACATACTCCTTGTCTTTTTGTAAATGGAGCACTTGATGAACTGGTCGAACCGCTGATATTGGACAACAGTATGTTATCTATGTTGGGGCATAGTATTACCCTCGAAGAATCGGGGCATTTCCCCATGTTGGACTCTGCCTCAACCTTTAATCGCTTACTAACTGATTTTCTTGCTCTCGATTCAGGCTTGAGCATCCAAGATTTGGGTCTCAAGGAAGAGTGGAAACGTAGGGTGCGTTGACAAAAAAAAGAGACCATAGTAATATATGCTCCGCTATGGCGAGGTAGCTCAGTTGGCAGAGCGGAGGACTCATAAGCCTTAGGTCGTGGGTTCAAGTCCCACTCTCGCCACCATAAAAAAACCTGTCTTTTCAGACAGGTTTTTTGTTTTTTGGGGAGTTATAGTTTCTTGTCGCACCTCGGTTTTTTGAGGGCAGGCAAGCTAAATTAAGTATGTTGCGGGGCTAATGTCCATGCTCTACACTTTCAGCACAAGGAGCATCCCCATGCAAACTTCCGCTTAGATAATTCTCCAAACTTTCTTGCACGGTTCCGCTTGCACCAGTGGCTACGTTGATATTATGTTGGTGAAAAAAATCCACAGCACGTCCGCCCATTCCGCCTGAAATCATTACCTCAGCCCCTTGCTCTTTGATGTAGGCAGGGAGTTGTCCGGGGGCGTGGCTTTGTGCGTGTTCATTAACCATACTATTTACGTTGCTTATATTGCTGTTTTCATCCAATTCGATGAAAACGTAAAATGGACAACGCCCAAAGTGGGGGCTAATTGGACTCTCAAGTCCCTGATCTGCGGCGGCTGAAAATGCGATTTTCATAAAACTTCTCCTCTAATAGTTGTTAAGTTCTTCGTCTACTTCGCTCATGCGGTGAGTAAGATGGCTTTTAAATCTTTCGAGCCATGATTTTTTCTCGGATTCAGGGATACCTGCTGAAAGCGCGCTAAGGGGCTGATTCCAGCCGACGCCGGACTCCCAGTTTTCGGCTTGATTAGGTCCAAAAAAACCGCGTCCGCGCCCGAAACCTGCGCCACGCCCGCGCCCGAAACCTGCGCCGCGCCCCCAGCCACCTCCTGCACCGCGTCCTTGACCGCGAAAACCATTTCCGTTTCTAAACATTATTTCTCCTTTACTAGATTTCTCTTGAGTTAAATAGTTTTGTCATTTTTATTTATGCCACTCACGCCCGCGTCCCCTGCCTCCGCGTCTTCGTCCGCGTCCGCGGGGGATAAACTCGTCAGCAGGAATGCGCGCCGCAATTTGGCTCATTAGGCTAAGTAGCTCCTCTATGATGGGGACACTTATGCTGTATTCTACGCCCATGCCGGTGCGAGTTGCTGTAACGAGATGAACTTCTCTTAAACGAGCTAAATGTTGAGATATATTAGCCTGTGGGCGGGCAAGTCGTTCTGTTATATCGCCTACGCTAAGTTTTCCTTCAACAAGTAAGTTCAAAATCTCGATGCGCACAGGGTGTGAGAGAGCGTGTGCAATGACCGCGGAGCGGTGGGACGGATATATGTATGGGGGCATAAATTTTTATCACAAAACCTTATTCGATAATACGAATATACTCCCCCTGTGAGTTTTTGTCAAGAGTTTTTGGCGGAATTGCGCCGTTTATGTGACGATATGTTTTACTTTGTGCCTTCGCGAAGCATACCCTTTGAGTATTGCGTAAGATTGGGTAGGCATTTTTTCAAAAATGTCATGCGGTTAGTATCTTCTTAGAATAGCCTTACCGGATACTGCTCTTATTCCCCAAAGAACAATAACATCCAAATCTGCCATTTTTTAATGCGTTCGGGGGTGGGGGGAAGGACGGGAGCATCTAGTAAGGGGGCACCGGAGGCGGGCAGTGGCACAATTCGTTGATCGCCTTCTTGAATTTCCCCGTTATTTCTAGCTTTTTCTTCGGTAATCGGGTCAGATGTAGCCTCGGCTATTTGGGTTTGCAATGAGGCTTGCGTTTGGAATACTGCAGTTGCCTCGGCACGGACAATGAGGGCTTTCTCGTTAAGTTGATTCAGCTTTTCAAGGCGCGTATTATAATTCATCAAAAAAACGAGCAGAACCAACCCTATGACAATTGTGATCTGTTTAATATAATTTTTCCAAGATTTCATACCCCTATCTTACTCTGCCATTCAAGGCTTGGCAAGTTGTCAAAACTCCCGTTTTTTGTCATTAAAAAGTCTCTCGCCACCTGTTTTCTTGTGGTATACTGACCCGTCGGAGCGTCGTACCCTTCGCTCGCAAGAATATCCACAAGGGCTAGACAAGAGAAAAGAAAAATGAAAGTATTATTGATTAAAGATGTATTCAAACTCGGTCGCGCAGGCGATGTAAAAAAAGTTGCCGATGGCTACGGTCGTAACTTCCTTATGCCGCAAGGCTTGGCGGTTCTTGTCACCAAAGGGGCAATGAAGCAAGCTGAACGCATTCGCATTAGAGCGGCAGAAGAGCGCACAGCCCTTAACGAAGAGTTGGCAGGTTTAGCAGACCAAATTCGCGAATTACGTCTCACATTCCCAGCCAAAGCAGGCGAAACCGATACCTTATATGGCTCCATCACAACCCAACAAGTTGCCGATGCCATTGCCGAAGAAATCAACTTCAACATCAAACGTCAGCAACTCGAAGTGCAACCAATCCGCACTTTGGGCGAGCATACCGTTGCCGCACGTTTGACTATGGATCTTGTTCCTGAATTCACCGTAATTGTTTATCGCGAAGGTGAAGCCGTCCCCGGTTCTAAAGAGGCACTAGAAGCAGAAGCCGCCGAAGAAGCAAAAAAAGCCGTGGAAGAAGAAGTGCAAGAAGAAGCGGAAGAAAGTGAAGAAGCAGAAGTTGCAGACGCCTCCGAAGTCGAAGACGCAACTGAAGAAGACGAAGCTCCTGAAGAGACAGAAGAAGCCTAGTCACTTAGAATTCTGAAACGTACTCCCCTCTAAATGTCATCACCGATTCTCCAAATATGCGGGGGGATCGGTGATTTTCCTTAATTATGCCTTCTACTATTGGGTCACAACTCAAAAATGCTCGCCTTGACCGTAACTTGAGTCTCAAAGATGTCTTTAAGGACACGCATATCCGCATCAACTATCTCGAAGCACTCGAAGCGGATGATTTTTCGGTCATGCCCTCACCTGTACAGGGGCGTGGATTTTTGCGTCTCTATGCCCAATATCTTAATCTTGATATAGACAATCTCCTCGAAGAGTTGCGTAAAAAAAACGAGGAAGTCGCCCCCACATTTTCTAAAGTTGAAGCGACTCAAAATACAGTGTTGGATGAGGATTCAGACGCGGTGCCTATCCCAAGCGTGGACGAGAACGAAACACTTTGGGAGCAATTTCAACATCGTCTTGTCGATGCCCTCGCTCGCCCTGAACCTGATTCCGTTGATGAAGCAGAATTTTCTGCGTCCAGCGCGGAAGCAAACCCAAAATACGCGCGTCCCGAAGCTTCACATCCGAAAAAAGACGATGCGCTAATCCCGCCCACAAAAATATCTCAAATTATCTTCGCAGAAATCGGCGAAACCTTAAGAGAACGCCGAGAAATGCTCTCGCTCACTTTTGCAGAAGTTGAGGGACATATCCATTTGCGCCCACGCTATTTAGAATCGCTCGAAAGGGGTGATTTTGAAGCCTTGCCCTCGCCGGTGCAAACGCGCGGGATGCTCAATAATTATGCTGATTTTTTGGATTTAGATACAGACACATTGCTAAATCGCTACGCGGAGGGGCTACAAGCGCAACGAGTGGAGCGACAAAGCAAAGAACGAGAGCACCTTAAAGCCACGCCTAAAAAGAAACGCAGATTTGCCATAGGTGGATTTGTTGCACCTGATTTAATCTTTGGCGTAGGGGTGGCGGCTCTTTTAATTGCTTTCTCGGTTTGGGGGCTGGGACGGATTGCAAATTCTCGCGTGGATATGGAAGTGGAAGCAACCGCCCCCTCGATTGCCGAAGTTCTGATGACCACGCCCACATTGAGTGTTGCCAACACGATCACACCAACCGTTGTGGTTAATACCCCGGCTCCCAACGTGGAGGCAGGTACAGAAGTTCCCATAGAGGAGGTTCGCCCCGAAGGTGAAAATTTTGGTGTGCAGGTTTTAGTAACCATTATGGAGCGCACTTGGATGCGCGTGAGCGTGGATGGGGACACTGTTTTTGATGGGCGCACCAAGCCCAATGCTACTTTTTTCTATGAAGGTAACGAAGCTGTGGAAGTTTTCACCGGCAATGGCGCGGGCGTACGAATAGCCTATAATCAGCAAGACATGGGGCTATTGGGCGGATTTGGAGAGGTGGTTCAACGTCTTTATGGTGCGCGTGGTATCTTGACCCCAACTGTGACTCCGACCTTGCCGGTTACAGCTACCTCTACACCAACTATGACCCTAACGCCGACCCCAACCCAAACGCCGAATCCAATAAACGTGGCGGAGTAGATAGACGATAAAAAACATGAAAGAAAATACATTTTACTTAGTCTCATTAGGTTGTGCTAAAAACACTGTTGACTCAGATTCAATGGCGCAACTTCTTTTAAGAGATGGCTATAGTGCCTCCGAAGACCCTGCTCTGGCAGATGTGCTGATTGTGAACACTTGTGGTTTTATTGGACCCTCTCGCGATGAATCTATAAGCATTTTGAATGAACTTGCCGAAGAAAAAATGGAGGGGCAACTCCTCATTGCGGCAGGGTGTCTCTCGCAACGATTTAGCGAAATGGTTGCCGAAAAAGTCCCCGCCATTGATGGGATGCTCGGTACGCGGCGTTGGATGGATATTGTGAGCGTGGTGACGAAGTTACGTAAGATGCGCAATAATTATCGTCCCGAAATTCTTTATCATTTGCCTGAGAACGCGAAAAAGGTGGGGAGCGATGAGCGTGGTGTTTTGCGGGCAAATGTTTTTGGCTCTAGTGCCTATCTCAAGATAGCAGATGGATGTCGCCGCCCTTGCGCGTTTTGCTCCATCCCGCTGATTAAGGGGACTGCGGTCAGCCGTCCCCTTGAAGATATTCTTGGAGAAGTTCAGGTTTTATTTGAAAATGGTATTCGAGAATTAATTCTGATTGCCCAAGATAGTACCGACTATGGTCACGATTTAGGGATGAAAGATGGATTAGCCATTTTGCTCGAAGAAATCGTTAAAACTGTGCCTGAGATGGATTGGATTCGCGTCATGTACGCGTATCCCGGCTATGTCACCGACCGCTTGATTGATGTGATGGCTGAAAACCCGCAAATTTTGCCTTATCTTGATATTCCTCTGCAACATGCCGACCCCGCCACGCTCAAGCGAATGAAACGTCCCGCCAATATGGATTGGGTGCGAAAGACCCTCGCCAAGATGCGTGAGCGCATCGCTAATCTAACCATCCGCACAACTTTTATTGTTGGCTATCCGGGCGAGACAGAAGAAGAGTTTCAGGCGTTACTTGATTTCATTGAGGAAACGCGTTTCGATCGCGTGGGTGCATTCCAATTCTCCTTTGAACC
>CAZERH010000002.1:0-28093 GCA_964515535.1 uncultured Anaerolineaceae bacterium | reverse complement strand
CTTGACAGACCTCTACGCTCTCTCTACCATCACCTTCGTCTTATCTCTTAAACGATAATCGCCGTTTTTCGCCAAAACCTTATCCACAAATTGCTCCGGCACATCCACAAAAGTATGATCATCTTGAATACTGATAGCACCAATCACCTTGCCAGAAATTTTAGCGTGATAGGCGAGCGTCCCCACTACTTCCCCCGGGCGAATGCCATCCGCACGACCTTTATCTAGGCTCAGGCGTACCATTCCCGCCTCGTGTGATTTGCGGGAAGAAAAATTAGCATTCGATCGATTTTTGCCGCGCCCCTTATTGCGTCTTTTATGATTTCGTTGCGGGTGTGACTTCCAGTCGTTTACCTTACCGATATTCTCAACCGCCTGCTCTTTATCTTTTTCACGCAAAATGCGCAATGCCGCGGCGGCTACATTCATGGGGTCATGTCCCGCGGCGACCATTTTTTCTACAATCACCATCTCGTTGCTATAACGTCCGCGTGTGAGCCAAATTTCCATGCGCTCTGTTAGTTTATCGCGCCGTTTTTGTAAAATTTCGTCTTTGGTAGGCAACTCAGATTTAGTCTGCTTTTGGCGGGTATAGCCCTCAATGCGGCGCAACATGCGCGTATCTCGCGGCGAGAGCAAGGAGATAGCCACGCCCTCTTTTCCGGCTCGCCCTGTGCGCCCAATACGGTGCACAAAAACTTCGGGATCTTCGGGCAAATCGTAATTGACTACGTGGGATATATCATCTATATCCAACCCGCGCGCGGCAACATCTGTTGCAACGAGGACTTGAATACGATTATTTTTAAAACGGGACATGACACGTTCGCGCGCGTCCTGAGAGAGGTCGCCGTTTATCATCTCTGCGGCGATTCCCCGAGCCGCGAGCGCGTTTGAAAGCTCCCCGGTCCCAACTCGGGTGCGGACAAAAATCAGCGTACGCGTCATATCTTCTGCTTCAAAAAGACGCGTTAGAGCGGCAAATTTATCACGTTCGTTGACAATATAATAGCGTTGTTCAATCGCCGCAACGGTAAGTTGCTTCTTCTTGATCGTGACCGTTTGTGGATTGTTGAGATATTTCTCTGCCAACTTACGAATCGCCTTCGGCATAGTAGCAGAAAAAAGAGCCACCTGCCGTTTACGCGCAGTCGCATCGAGAATGGTTTCTATATCATCAATGAACCCCATACTCAACATCTCGTCCGCTTCATCGAGGACAAGAGTACGCACCTCGCTCAAATCGAGAGATTTCTTTTTTAAGAGATCAAGCAAACGTCCCGGGGTGCCAACGACCACGTCCACGCCGCGTTTGAGCGCACCAATCTGACGTCCATAGGAAGAGCCGCCGTAGATGGCAAGCACGCGCACACTCGTATACGCGCCGTAGGCTTCCATCGACTTGGCGACTTGCATAGCAAGTTCACGCGTCGGCGAAAGAATTAACGCCTGCGGTTTACGTTGGTCGGGAATTAAATTTTGAAGGATAGGGAGGGCGAAGGCGGCGGTTTTACCCGTGCCGGTTTGCGCCTGACCGATAACATCTGCGCCGGTCAGCATGATGGGAATCATTTGCGCCTGAATGGGGCTTGGCTCGGTGTAGCCGCGCTTTTCAATAGCCTCCATCAACTCCGGATGAAGGTTTAAATCAGAAAACTGGGTGGACATTTTATCTCCTAAATTGGGTAAATACCGTATTCTCGGTGCGAGATAACATTATCATCAGAGCAATTTTCTAAGAAATTGCCAAACGAAAAGGATTAACTCGCCATAAGGCGGTAAATTGTGGGTCTTGATAGCAAGGGCTTTTCAGCCGATGCACCTGTTCCTCAACAGTTGACCCGTCCCAATTTAAGAGTCATTCTGTTGCAAGAAAAACGCCCGATAATATCGGGCGTTGCAAAAAACCAAAACCAGAATAAAAGCTCCTCGCGGAGCGGACGGTAGTATATCATAGTTTTCGGGAAAAACTTGAACTCTTAACTATTATTTTGGTAAAGATATTATAGGGGTCAATCAAATTTCCGCGAAGCATCCCTTTGGAACATACCTACTCAACCTTTTTTCTTTAGGCAAAGGTATTATTTCTCGCATCGTGCTATAATTCCGTATGCTAACTCCATCTAAAATAAGAGGTTTCTGCTATGGATAATCGCAATACGCCACACACATCATCCCGCGGCGGGACGGGGTTCCTGCCCCCCACAATTACCCGTATTGAAGATACGGGACTTCCCACACTTTGGTTGCAAGATTTAGCCTTAAAAATTCTCTACTCGCAAGGGTACCTCTCAGGCTTCAAAGTTGCTGAGGAGCTCGCACTACCTTTTGCAGGAGTAACCGACAAAATTCTTTCTGAATTAAAAAAAGATAAACTTGTCGAAATCAAATCCGCTAATCAAGCGGGTCTGGGATCCAGTTCTTATCTTTACGCAATGACAAGTAAAGGCAACGAACGCGCACAAGAAGCAATGGCACGCAGTCAATATGCCGGAGCCGCCCCTGTCCCAATAGATATTTATAATAACGCCGTCCGCAACCAATCACAGGGGCGCGTAGTTGTTACATCTCGCTCAATGCGCCAACTTATGTCACAACTGGTACTCTCTGAAACCACGTTCAAACGCTTAGGACCCGCCCTCAACTCCGGCGCATCCATTTTTCTTTATGGTCCTCCCGGTAACGGTAAAACCAGCATTGCGCGCTCTTTCGGCAATTTGGTCATGAGCCAAAATATGTTCATCCCCTACGCTCTCTATGTAGATGGTCAGGTCATAAAAATGTATGACTCCGTAAACCATCAACTCGTAAAAGAAGATGGCGCAACCAAACGTGGCACGGGTTCACTCAAAACAGGCATTCGGCGTGACCCGCGCTGGGTAAAAATCAAACGCCCCTTCATCGTGGTCGGGGGCGAGTTAACCCTCGAAGGACTAGACCTCGTTTTTGACGATACCAACAAATTTTACGAAGCCCCCTTCCAAGTCAAAGCAAATGGCGGCATTCTATTAATTGACGACTTCGGCAGGCAACAAGTCCGCCCTCGTGATTTACTCAACCGCTGGATTGTTCCACTAGAAAACCGTGTCGACTTCCTCACCCTGCACACTGGACGCAAAATCGAAGTTCCCTTCGATGTGCTAGTTGTCTTCTCCACCAACCTCCCACCAAAAGACCTCGTAGACGAAGCCTTTTTACGTCGATTACGCCATAAAATAGAAATCGGCGACCCCTCTTATGAGGGCTACCGAGAAATTTTCCGCCGCGTTGCCCAAGCCAAAGGCGTTCAATATAGCGATCAAGGTCTCGCCTACCTCTTGCAAGAATGGTATATCAAGCATAACCGAAAACTGCGCGCCTCACACCCTCGCGATATTTGCGACCAAATCCTCGACATCTCACAATACCTTTCTGTAGAACCCATAATGACCCGCGAGCTAATAGATAACGCCGCGCAAGCCTATTTTGTCGATCTCTAACTCACTATCCCCCCACAAAAGGGGGGATAACATATTATGCTAAACACCCTCCCCACGCCCATTATTTTTGCCCATCGTGGTGCCTCGCTCCATGCCCCTGAAAATACCCTAGCCGCATTTAAACTGGCACTTCAACAAGGCGCAGATGCCCTTGAATTGGATGTGAAACTCAGCGCAGATGGAATTCCGGTCGTCATCCACGACCCAACTGTGGATAGGACAACAAATGGAAGCGGAACAGTCGCGAATTTGAACTTGTCAGCCCTCAAAAAGCTATCTGCCGGAGAAGGGCAACAAATTCCCACCCTTGACGAAGTATTTGAGCACGTTGGCGGACAACTTCTCATCAACGTAGAATTAACCAACTACACTACCCGCAACGATCAATTGGTAGATAAAGTTGTTGAAACTGTCAAAAAACATAATCTTGCCAAAAGCATCATCTTCTCATCTTTTCTCCCCAAAAATCTAAAACGCACAGCCGAACTTCTCCCGCAAACCCCGCGAGGGCTTTTAGCCCTCCCCAATTTTACGGGGTGGATTGTGCGTAATATCCTATTCAAAACACGAGACTATCAAGCCCTGCACCCAAAGCTTAAAAACACATCAAAAAAGCAAATTGAAAGCATACACGCAATGGGACGCCGCGTCCACGCGTGGACAGTTAACACCCCCGCAGATATGCGCCGCCTCGCCGATTGGGGCATAGACGGCATCTTTACCGATGACCCTGAGTTGGCGGTAAAAGTCTTGCGTGGAAAATGAAACATAAAACACGAATCGTAAATTAGTGCCACTTGCTACTTGCGTTCCCAAAAACCACAAACCAACCATGATTCCTTCCAAATGGCTCAAAGCCGCCTCCCAACGCCTAAACGGTAAAATCCACCGCACACCGCTCACCCATGATGCGGGGCGCGGTTTGTATATTAAGTGGGAGAATAAACAAAAAACCGGCTCCTTCAAAATACGCGGGGCATTAAACAAAGCACTCATTCTTGAAGACTGGGAACGTGAGATGGGGCTCGTCACCGCCTCTGCTGGAAATCACGGTCAGGGAGTTGCGCTGGCGGGGCAAATGGTTGGCGCAAATGCGCGAGTATTTGTTTCTAAAGATGCCCCCGCTGTCAAAATCTCAGCGATGCGCACACTCGGCGCAGAAGTAGAACTCGTTACGGGTGGCTACCACGAAGCCGAAGAAGCGGGGTTAGCTTTTGCTAAAAAAAACAATGCAGTTTGGATTTCTCCCTATAATGATGCTCATGTCATTGCCGGTCAGGGAACAATAGCGAGCGAAATTTTAGCAGAGATGCCCGAGAGCGCAGAAATGACGTGGGCTGTACCGCTTAGCGGAGGGGGCTTATTGTCGGGAATCAGCGCGGTTTTGCGCACGCAAGCCCAAAACACGCGCATTATCGGCGTTCAGGTCGAATCTGCCGCTTTTATGCACGCCATTTTTTATGAGGGATCCCAAGCTGGTATCCAAGACCTTCCCACGTTGGCAGATGGCTTGGGTGGCGCAGTCGAGGAGAAATCCATCACTATTCCGCTCATAAAAAAATATGTGGATGATATTATTTTGGTCTCAGAAGATGAAGTTGCCCAAGCGATTGCCTTCGCATGGGACAAATACGGTGAAAAAATTGAAGGGGCGGGGGCGGTTGGGCTGGCGGCGGTTCTGAGCGAAAAAATAACATCGAAGCCAAATATAATTATCGTTTCTGGGGGCAATATACAACCCGAAATTCATGCTGAGATTTTGGCGCGTTATGAAAAATAATCTTTTTCTTTCTTTGACGCTTTTGCTCTCCTTATCTTTCTCTTTACTAGCCCCTCTTCGCATACGCGCACAAGAAGACGCGCCTCCCTCCGAAGTTTTAGCTCTCATCGAAAATATGACTCCCGAAGAACGCGTTGGGCAGTTATTTTTGATTAGCTTTGAAGGCGCAGATATAGAAGGTGAGAATGAAGATAAAAAATCAACCCTGATTGCTTTTCTTGCCAAATACCCCGTTGGTGGTGTTCTTTTGCGAGCAAAAAACGGGAATTTTAGCTCACCGCCAGAGACAGTAAATAATCTTTATCGGCTATCAACAAGCCTGCAAAAAGAAGTTTGGAATCTAGCGCAAATTAATGCCACAGGTGAGCATCACCCCGATTATATTCCGCTTTTCATTGGAATCTCGCAAGAAGAGAGTGAAAACTTGAGTGGATTATCGCCACAACCCAGCCAAATGGCAATAGGTGCAACTTGGCAGGTTGAATTTGCTTTGCAAAACGGGGAAGTTTTGGGGCGCGAACTTGCCGCGTTGGGCATTAATCTTTATTTGGGTCCCTCTCTCGATGTTCTTCAGAATCCCGACCCAAACAGGAGCGGCGATTTAGGGACACGCGCTTTTGGCGGCAACCCCTTTTGGGTGGGAGAAATGGGAAAAGCCTTCATCTCCGGTTTGCACACCGGCAGTGAAGGGAAAATGCTCGTAGTTGCAAAACACTTTCCGGGACGCGGCAGTGCCGATAGATCACCCGAAGAAGAAATAGCTACCGTTCGAAAAACACTGGAAGAATTAAAAGAGATAGACCTGCTCCCCTTCTCCGCAACAACGGAGACCCTCTCCGCGTCTTCAAATGCAGATGGCTTGCTTATTTCGCATATCCGCTATCAGGGTTTTCAGGGGAATATCCGCCCTACCACCCGCCCCGTTAGCTTAGACGAAAAATCTCTCACAGAAATTCTTGCCCTTTCCCCTTTTAGCGAATGGCGCAACACCGGCGGCGTAACCATTAGCGATGATCTCAGTAGCCGCGCGATACGTGAATTTTACGCCCCTGGGGGCGAAGATTTCTTCGCCCATCTCGTCGCGCGAGATGCTTTTCTCGCAGGGAATGATTTGCTTTATATGGGCAATATCCTCTCTACCGACTCCCTCGACACTTATGCTTCTGTAGCCAAAAGTCTTGATTTCTTTACCCAAAAATATAACGAAGATACTGCTTTTGCAGAACGAGTAAATGAAGCACTTATTCGCATCCTTATACAAAAAACACATCTTTATTCTTCATTTTCTCTCAACACCGTTAACTCTTCCGCTACAGGGATAGAAGAAGTCGGGCAAAACCAAGAAGCCTCTTTTACAGTTGCTCAAAATTCCGCCACGCTCATCAGCCCCGATATAAACGACCTCGACACAGTCCTCCCCTTTCCGCCCGCGTTAGAAGAACGGATTATTTTCATCACCGACACTCAAAAACTCACCCCCTGTGAAAATTGCGAAGAGCAAACAAGTCTCTCCTCAACAGCCCTCCCCGAAGCTGTTTTCCGTCTCTACGGTGGCAAAAATAGCGAACAAGTTGACAACGCAAACCTCTCTGCTTATTCTTTTAACGACTTTCTCGCCACTCTAAGCAGTGAAGAAGATACCCTCTTTGAAAGTAGCCTCCGTCAAGCCGATTGGGTAGTCGTTTCTCTCGCCAGCCTCGAAAATCTCACCACCCTACAGCAACTTCTCACGGAAAACCAAACCCTTTTGCGAGAAAAAAAGATAATACTTTTCTCATTCACCGCCCCCTACGCCCTCTCTGCCACCGACATCTCTAAACTAACCGCCTATTATGGTCTCTATTCTTACACGTCACCCTTCTTAGAAGTAGCGGCACGTCTTCTTTTTAAGGAATTGACACCTGTGGGCAACGCGCCGGTATCCATCTTCGGGATTGGCTACGATCTAAGTACCGTTACCCAACCTGCACCGGAACAACTCCTAACCCTAAACTTGGCTCTGCCCCAAGAAGCAGTTCCCACGCCCCAAGCGGATTCTGCCACGCCCGCCCCAACCGCAATCCCCATGTTTGAAGTCGGCGACACGCTCGCAGTCCGCACCGGCGCAATTTTAGACCACAACGGCAATCTCGTGCCAGACGGAACACTGGTCACATTTTCGCTCACGACAGGCAACGAGAGCGGCATCCCGCAACATATCCAAACCCAAACATTTGGTGGTATCGCCCGCGCCGATTTCCAACTCAACCAAACCGGTCTGCTTGATATCCGCGTTGCCAGCGGAGAAGCGACCCTCTCCGAAATTTTACGCCTCGATATTTCAGATGAAGGTCTAGCTGTCGCCGTTACCATCATCCCGCCCGCTGCCACCGAAATAGCCACATCCACACCTACGCTTACGCCAACCCCCACGCCGGAATCTTCCCCCTATTTAGCGGAGGGAAAACTTGGGATAAAGGCTTGGTTTATTGCATTTTTACTCTGGATATTTGGTGCACTAATAACTTTCTTCGCAGGCAAACAGATAGAATCCACGCGCTGGGGCTTGCGCTGGGCACTTGTTACCCTTTTGGGCGGCATACTTGCCTATAACTACCTAACGTTGGGGATATTTGGCGTGGAAAGCGTTCTGGAAAATGGCATCTCGGGGATGATAGTTTTCGTTTTATTCGGTGAATTTTTTGGCTGGCTGGCAGGCTGGATTTGGATGCGTAGAGAAACGATATAACATCTAAAGTTTAATTTGCCAACGTAGTCAGTAGGCTAAGAAACAACATCCCTGCAATAACCCAAACCAATGCTTTTTCGGCAGGTTGGGTAAGTAGTTCCGGCAATTCGGTTGTCGGCTGTGGTTGATGCAATTGTGGAAGCGGGCTGGTAATAATTTCTTTTTGTCCCAACAAAAAAAGACGAAAATCTTCTGCCGTAGCGGGGCGTTCGCTAGGATGCAATGCCATTGCCCAGTTTATACCGCGTTGAGTACGTCTATTTATCGCTGAGTTGATTTCTCTAGGTGGGAGCAAACTATCGGGATTCAAGAAACGTTGCCGAGCATCCGCAGGAGGGGTATTCGTCAGAAGATGATAAAGAGTTGCCCCAAGAGAATAAACATCGCTTCGTGGGTCGGTATGCGCACCATCGCTTCCATATTGCTCTAAGGGGGTATATAAAATTGTCCCCTGTCCCTGAATAACGGTAACTGTCATTTCATCCGGCACAAGCACCTTAACCAACCCAAAATCAACCAGCTTAACGAGACCGGAGGGCGTTAGTTTAAGATTGCTCGGCTTAATATCACGGTGAATAATGGGCGGGGCTTGTCTATGCAAATAAGTGAGAGCATTTGCAATTTGATTTGCCCAGCCAAGAACCACGTCAGTGCGCAGGAAGGTTTTATGGCGGCGAGCATCAAGCATAAGCGTACGCAAATCTTCGCCGGGGACATAATCCATAACAAGATAATCTCTATTCTCTCTTGAGAAAAAGTCTGAAACTTTGGGTAAATTGGGATGATCCAGACGCGCCAAAACAGTTGCCTCGCGCATAAATTGTTCGCGAGCTTCTTCAAAAATTTTGTCGGGGAGTGAGCGGTCGTGCTCAACTTCTTTAATCGCGCAAAGACGTCCTTCGAGGCGCAAATCCTCGGCGAGATAAACACTACCTATGCCGCCTTGACCTATTTGCTGTCGAATCTGATAACGACCACGCAAAACTTCCCTCTTTCTAAGTGGGAGAGCCATGCTTGTTCCTGTCTGGTGTATAAATGAGTGTGTAAGCTATAATTTTCGGCGTTGAAATCTTACACAAATTCTCTTTTTCTGCTATATTATAAGCGTCTTTTCGCTAATATGTAAACTAAATTTAATCATGACTAATTTTGAAGATTATCCTATACTCATCGCACAAGAAGGTCCTCTCAAAGGAGAGCGTTGGACGCTGGATCACACCCTTGTTCTGGGACGTGATGCTACTTGCGATTTAACCATCCCCGATCGAAAAATTTCTCGTTATCATGCGCGGCTCACCTCCGCTTCTGATGGTGTCCTTCTGGAAGATATGGGGAGCAAAAACGGCACCTTCTGCAACGGAGAATCTGTAACTGCCCCCCTACTTTTACAAGATGGCGATCTAATCCAAATTGCGGTGACACAAAGTTTTATGTTCCTCGTCTCAGACGCAACCATGCCCCTAACAGAAAATAATACTCTTTTAGGTCGCCTGATAATTGACTTGCGCTCACGCCGCGTTCTCGTGAACCAGCAACAAGTCACGCCTCCGCTTTCGGCGCAACAATTTCGCTTATTATGGCGGCTCTATGAGCAACAAGGCGATGTTGTGCCTCGCCCTGATTTAATCGCCTCGGTCTGGGGCGAGGATGAAGCCCGCGGCGTCTCCGACCAAGCCCTCGATGCCCTCATCCGCCGCTTACGTGACAGATTAGCAGGATACGACCCCAGTCATCGATATATCGTCACCGTGCGCGGACACGGAATCAGGTTGGATAATCCCATTGAATGAAATCAATTTACAAAAAAACGACAAAAAAAGCCCCTGCAAAAGCTAGAAACTTTTGCAGGGGCTTTTTCTATCTACTGACGACCCAAAATCAAATTATCCCATATTTTGCTTCATCGAAAATTTTAACACCGCACCATAAATCTGATTCATCTTAGCAAACATCTCTTTATCTTGCGCCGAGAGTTTATCTGCTTGCTCTTGCTGTTGAGCCACAATCCCACCTAAGGTGTTGAGCAATTCATCGGTGATTTTTTCTTTATTTTCTATAATCACCTTCTCCAAAGCCTCATCGCCTTCCGCAGAAATCAGTTTTTCAATGAACTCATATTCAGGCAAAGGACCACTTGCCTGTTGAAGCACCGCAACCACTTTTTGCAATTTTGCCAGCAATTCTTCATCTTTTTCTTCCGTTGCTTTATGAAGCATCGTCTCTAAAACCTGCACAACGCCTTGGTCAAAATTTCGCAAATTTGCCTGCGTTGCCATTGCAATATCCTCTTGCTCCAAAAGAGAATTGAGGAAAGCCTGCGCCTGTTGCAAACGGGCTTCTATTTGCTTATCTATTTCGTTGACATAGGTGAGGATGCGATCGCGCGTGCCCTCCAACTGCTTCCGCTTTTCAGCATCTGATTCGGCATCAGCTTTGTTCGTTAATAATTGGAAGAACTCATAATCGAGTCCTTGTCGAGCCATACTGACCAAGGCTTTTTCTCTGCCTTCGTTTGGTGCGTCAACGATTAGGTCGAGAAGCTTTTCGCGTGTTAAACCCTCACCCAGTTCCTGCAAAGATTGAGCCGCTTTTTCCATCTCCTGCATCGAAGACTGAATTTCTTGCCCATAGTCTGTTTCCTCAAGCAAGAGATTTTCCACCGCTTTCATCTGCTCTGCCGTTTCAGCTTGTCCTTGAGCCACAGCGGCTTGTGCTAACTGACCGAAAAGTCCAAAAAACTGCTCGTCAAAGAGACTTTCATCTTCTTTAATCAATGCTTTTCGTGCTTCATCATCCTTAGCCGTGAGCAGTTTCTCGATTAATCCAACGCGGTCTTTTTGCGCCTTAATCATTTCCGGCGTGATGCCATCTGCGCCTAAAATACGTTCTATCAAACTTTCAAAGGTGAAAAAAGTTTGCGGATTAAGCAAATACCCCTTCCGTTTTTCGGGAGGTAAATTATCTGTAATTCTTTTGATGGTGGGTCCCATAATTTTCTCTTGCTCATTAACAGGAATCGCCAGCTCCGGAGGGAAAAAGGTGAGCAATAAATCTTTATCATTATCATGATAAATAACAGGCGTGGGGATTTGCCCCTGAAATCCGCAAGTTTCGCAACGGGCGACATTCGCACCTCCGCTCAGTAGTCGCTGTTTTGCGCTGGAATCAGAAGATAAATCGAAAAGCAGTTCGATATTTGCAGTAATCGGTTGTCTGCATTGGGGGCAGGCTATTTGTTGCTGGGGCATGTGGAGATTCCTTTTTTATTTGGTGGCAAGAAGAACTCGTTCCCTCTCAGGGAACAGGTTTCTTTCATTTTTTAAGACAAAATTAATTGTACTCGCTAAAAGTTTCTTTTTTATAAGAGTTTTGGTAGGGGCACACGGCGTGCGCCCCTCACCCGAAAATCACATACTGCTTTAAGAAATCAAGGACTTCCTTATAAAAGGCTTCAATTGTCTCCGCTTTGCGCCAGCCGTGACCTTCACCTTCGTATAATCTGAAGATATGCGGCACTTTATTTGCTTGTAGCGCGGCAACAATCGTTTTTGTTTGTTCGGGAGAAACAGCGGTATCTTCTGTGCCATGAAAGAGGGCTACTAAATCTTTAATTTTATCGGCGTGGAAAACAGCCGACCATTTTTTAAAGAAATCGCCGTCTTCGGGCAAAGAGCCAACCAGTGAGGCATTATAATGAGACTCGAATTTATGCGTGTCCATATCAAGGGTGAATAAATTGGTGACTGCATAGGATGCGATCCCTGCTTTGAAAAATCCGGGTTTGTGGACGAGAGAATTTAATACCGTATACCCGCCAGCACTACCACCCATGATGACCAATCGTTTTGGGTCGGCGAGATTTTGCTCTACGAGGGCTTCTGCGCCTCCGACAGCATCTTCTACATCTAGGGGTCCCCATTTTTTGCGCAATGCCAGCATATAATTACGTCCATATCCCGTACTGCCGCGATAATTGACCTGCAAAACGCCATAGCCACGGCTGGTGAAGAAAAAGCCTTCGTTGCGTGAGTTGGCGTTATGCACTTCATATTTCTGTGAGGTCGGACCTCCATGAATATCCACAATGACGGGGGGTAAGCCTTCTCCATAGAATTCTGCGGAAGATGGCGGATAGTAGAGTCCGTGTACCGGTGTGCCATCGGGCGCAGACCAGATGATTTTTTTCGGCGAGGGTAAATAATCGTCTGAAAGATTATCTGCCATGGAGCGTTTGATGACGGTATATTTCCCTTTTTCCCAAACTACAATTTGCTGGGCAATTTGCGGAGATTCTCCGATGAATGCCAACTTTCCATCTATGGGGGAGGCAGTGAGTTGGGTGATATGCGTATAGGGTGTTTTTACTTCGGCAGTTTTGCCGGTTTCTATATCCACGACCCAGAGAGAATGTGTGCCCGTATCGTTGCGCACATAAAAGATATGGGACGAATCCCACGCCCATGCGTGCATCCGCAAGCCTTGTACCCAGGCAGGCATTGCCAGCACCGCGTCTGAGATAAGAATCTGTTTCTTGCCCTCTGCCAAGTTGAAAAGACAGAGTTGTTGCCATTCTCCATCTTCTTCGATATAGCTTAAAAATTTCCCATCGGGTGAAAAAGCGGGCTGAAAAACAGGTGTGTCTTCATTTCCCGCTAAAATTTCTGTTTTTTCAAAATCAGAAATTGCCAGTCGTGTGCCATCCCAAGGCATTTGTGGATGATCCCACTCGACCCACGCAATTTTTTCGCCGCCGGGGTGCCAAACCGGTTGCATATAAAAATCGGCTCCCTGTGCTATTTTTTTCGGGAAATCTTTGCCATTTAAATCTGCAATAGTGAGGGAATCTTCCCCTTCATAAGAGTGGACATAGAGAATGCGCTGATTGTTGGGAGAGATGACGGGGGCGGCTAACTCGCCAATTTTTGGGGTGATGGGATGAGGTAGCCCCTGCTTGAGAGGGATTTGGTATAAGCGTCCGTTGCTGGCAAAGACCGCCTGCGCCGCGCGTGACGTGAACTCGCCTCCGCCATACCCGAGCGTGGGCTTGACAGGAACATCTCCCGTTAAATCTCGTTCTGCCTCTTCCCCGGTTTTGGCGACCAAAACGCCATGCCCCGAACGCCCCTCCACCCATAAAAGCGTTTTGCCATCGTCTGCCCATTGCACATCGTTGAGCTGAATTTTACGCCCCAACAAAGATGGGGTTATAGGTGATTTCCAGAGACCATAGGGTGCAAGTTTTTTTGTCATGGGATGTCCTTAGTAAATTCTAAGAGGCGCACTAATGCAAGGCGAGGTAGGCTCTTAAAAATGCTTTTCAAATTTCTTTATCAGGCGTTTTTTAGGCTGGTAGCCGGTGACGCGTTCTTTCACTTCGCCATCTACAAAAAACATAAGCGTTGGGATGCCCATTATGCCATATTTCATTAAGATGCCCGGGCTTTCGTCCGCATCAATTTTGACGACTTTGACTTTGCCATCCCAGTCGTTGGAAAGTTCATGAACAATAGGATCGACCATCTTGCAGGGGCCGCACCATTCTGCCGAAAAATCAACCAGAACGGGGAGTTCGGCATTCAGCACTTCGCTTTCAAAACTTTCTTCTGTTACATTTATTTCTGCCATTCTTATTTCTCCTTAAAATCTCTTCTCATAGTCCGTTTTGGATGAGAAGAAGGCAAATTTTATTACGTTAAGTGTTTTTTTACAGGCGTCTATTTGATGCTTTTAATTTCGCTATATTTTAACACGAAATCCATTCGAGAACTGACTGCCCCTAAACGTCTCTCTCCTGCAGACATCTCCCGCGATGAGGGCAGGATGAAATTCCCTAAAAAAACACCATACGCTAGGAAATTTGGCGTTCTTGATGTATAGATAGCTTTATGCTAGACTTGATTTAACATCCTACATATAAGGAACCCCTCATGTCTGAAAAAATTTTAATCATTGACGATGATCTTGATACTCTCCGCCTTGTTGGACTAATGCTCCAAAAGAAAGGGTATGAGATTGCGGCGGCAAATAACGGGAAACAAGGTTTGCTCAAAGTGGCAGAAGAAATTCCTGATTTAATTTTATTGGATGTAATGATGCCGGAGATGGATGGTTATGAAGTTGCTCGGCGTTTACGTCAGAACCCTGAAACCGCCGGAATTCCAATCATCATGTTTACCGCTAAATCCCAACTTGACGATAAAGTGACCGGATTCGAATCCGGAGCAGATGATTATTTAACGAAGCCTACACATCCCGCAGAACTTCAAGCACACGTAAAGGCTCTTCTTGCTCGCTCAGTAAAAGTAGACAAAAAGAAACCTGCCCCTGTTAATAGAAAAACTTTCACGATCGGCGTAATTAGTGCACGCGGCGGTTTAGGTGTCTCATCTGTTGCGTTGAATTTGGGGAGTTTTTTAAGCTCCAATATGGGAAAAGAAACCATTATTACAGAGTTGTTTCAGGGAAAGGGAACAATTGGCAGGGATTTAGGTTTTGAAAAGTTTGGCGGGGTATTAAAATTGCTTAAACGCGCGCCGGAAGAAATTACCAAAAAAGATGTTGAAGAAGCTCTTTTTGAACACGAAACCGGCTTGCAAGTATTGCCCGCTTCAGAAGAGTCGAAAGACGCGGCATTTAATAATGCTGAACTACAAAATAAGGCGATATATTCACACCTCAATTCTTTGACCGATTTTTTGATTGTCGATTTTGGCACAGGACTACCTAGATTAAGCCAAACTCTACTTCCTCAATGTGATTTAACGATGATTATCGTTGAGGCTTTCTCTAATTCCATTGCACAATCAAAAATACTATTTGAAAACTTGATTGACTTAGGGATTGAAGAAGAAAGTATTCTTGTTGTCCTCAATAATCGAATGCGTTCCGATTTGCATCTTGCCCGAAGCCAAGTTGAAAAAGAGATGGGGTCCCCCATCACCATCGCGCTAACGCCGGCTCCTGAATTGTTTTCTCAGGCAACCCGCAAAAAAACAACTGCAGTGATTGAACAGCCCGAAAGCATGACTACTCAGCAGTTCCAAAAATTGGCAAAAATTGTCGTAGAGAATGAGGCAGAGGAAAAATGACAAAGCTCTCCAGCCAAGTTAGCGAAAAAATAAAATTTGCGGCAGAGCTTTTTCGACAGGCAAAATATCCTCTTGCGCTCACCGGCGCAGGGATATCCACTCCGTCTGGAATTCCGGATTTTCGCTCGGAAGGGACGGGGCTATGGGCAAAAGAAGAAGCTATGGAAGTGGCTTCTCTTTCCTCTTTTCGGTATAACCCCACTCAATTTTACGAATGGTTTCGTCCCCTTGCCAATCAGATAGTCAATGCCTCGCCAAATCCAGCTCATATTGCTCTGGCACAATTAGGCGAAGGGAAACACTTAAATACTATAATCACCCAAAATATAGATGTTCTGCATCAAAAAGCAGGCTCAAAAAACGTAATCGAGATGCACGGCTCATTGCGTACGCTTTCGTGTACGCAATGTTTTCATCAATTTGACTCAACGCTTTTTTTGAAACCATTTGTTGAAGAAGGCGTTATTCCTCACTGTACTGATTGTGGCGCGATTCTTAAACCGGACGTAATTCTCTTCGGAGAACAACTCCCGCAAAAAGCATGGCTAAAAGCCCAAAAATCTGCCCGAAAATGTGACCTGATGCTTATTGTTGGTTCCTCACTTGAAGTTTTACCCGTTGCCGGTTTACCAATGCAAATGCTAGATCGAGGCGGCCATCTTATTATTGTCAATCAGATTTCTACCTATCTTAATGTGCGCGCCGATATTGTTTTTACCCAAGATGCGGCTGTATTACTCCCCGCATTAGCAGAAAAGGTTCTCAATTATGACTAAAACTCAAAGTTTGGCAGACTATCGCCGTTTGCTTGAAATTACTCGAGACCTCGCCTCTACGCTCGATTTAGATACGCTTCTTTTTAGAATTGTAAAAATTGCCGCCGAAATTTCCGGTGCCGAAGAGGCCTCCATTTTGCTCTACGATGACGTTGCGCGTCAACTCAATTTTCAAGTGGCAACCAATATGGATTTGCCAAATATGCGTGGTTTGAGCGTGCCTTTAGAAGGAAGCATCGCCGGGTGGATTGTTACTCATCGCGAGGCTGTCCGCATTGGCGATGTGCAAGATGATACGCGCTTTTTTAACGGCGTTCAAAACGCAACCAGATTCGACACGGAATCTATATTAGGCGTTCCATTGATTACCAAAGATAAAGTTGTGGGGGTTTTAGAGGCTCTAAACAAAAAAGACGGGCATTTCACTGCTGTTGACGAAGAACTACTGCTCGTTTTGGGCGCGCAAGCCGCGGTCGCGATAGAAAACACGCGTCTCTTCCAGCAATCCGATTTGATATCGGAATTTGTCCACGAGTTGCGCACCCCTCTCGCATCTCTCAGCACTGCCACTTATCTTCTTTTGCGTCCCGAAATATCTTCTACGCAACACGAGCAAATTGTCAATAATATCCATTCGGAAACATTGCGGCTAAGCGCGCTTGCCTCATCTTTTCTCGATCTCTCGCGTTTAGAATCCGGACGTGTTCAATTTAAATATGAACGCTTTTCTGTAGAAAATCTTTTGGGGCAATGTCGTGAAATTATGCAATCGAAGGCAAATGAGGGCAATATCCAAGTTAGCATTGACATTCCCGACGATTTGCCGGAACTCGAAGCCGATGCGAATAAAATAAAGCAAGTTATTCTAAATTTACTCAGCAACGCCATCAAATATAACCGCCCTGAAGGCACAGTGATTTTGCGAGCAAGAGTAAATAAAAAGAAAGACCAAATGAAAATCACCGTGCAAGATACGGGCTACGGCATTCCCGAAGAAGCTATGCCACATCTTTTTAAGAAGTTTTTTCGCGTCCACGAAACCGAAGATAAAGTTGCCGGAACGGGCTTAGGGCTTTCGATTTCAAAGCAAATTGTGCAGGGACATCGTGGCACAATTGACGTCAAAAGTAAACGGGGAGAAGGGACATCTTTCATCATCCACTTGCCTTTGCACATGATAAAAGATTGAATAATTTTCCCGTTTCAAACGCATGGTCTCAACAACACTTTCAGCACGCCCCGTTCAGCCGCTTTTTCAAAAGCCTTTAGCCCCTCTTCCAGCGGATATTCTTCTGCAATCATCCCCAGCGGATTAATTAACCCGTTCTCCAATAATCGCAAGGCGGGCGCAAAAGGGCCACACCGCGAGCCAATGATATTGATTTCGTCCACCACAATAGAAGAAAAGTTAACTTGCATATCGCCTTTATAAGTGGATTTCATGACAAGGGTCCCGCGCGGACGTACGGCTTGCCGCGCAAGCCCAAAACCAGATGCCGATCCCGTAGCGTCTACCACCACATCCCATCTTTGAGGCTCTACCGATTTTTCGGCAATGAGATTAATGCCGCGTTCTTCGAGCAATCTCTGCTGTAGCGGATGCCGCGCAATAACGTGTAGATTGGCACCTGTGAGTTGCAAGACCTGCGCGATAAGTTGACCAAATCTCCCCGCGCCAACGAGCAAAACTCTATCTGTGGGGTGAATATGTACCTCTTGCGGAATCTCTAAGGCGGCGGCGAGCAGTTCGGTGAAAACTGCTTTTTCGTCAGGCACAGAATCGGGTACGCGCAACAAGTTTCGGGTGGGGAGCGTGACGTATTCGGCAAAAACTCCATCACGGTTAAAAATTCCCAATACGGAGCGGTTTTCGCAATGAGATTTACGTCCGTTTTGGCATTGTTCACACTGCCCGCAACTAACGTTAATTTCTCCTGCAACGCGTTGACCAATCCAGCTTTCATCTTCTACTTCAACAACTTCTCCCACAAATTCATGCCCCGGCACCCCCGCAAAGGGATAGTAGCCACGCACCATTTCGAGGTCTGTGCCACAAATCCCCGCTAGGCGTACACGAATCAACGCCTCACCTTTTTTTGAGGGTTTGGGATGGTTTTCTTTATAAGAAAGTGTTTCGTTTTCAAGGTAGAGTGATTTCATGAGGGTCAATCCTTTTGCATTATAACGGTATATTTTTTAGCTACCTGACATGTTTTCTCTTGCAGATGAAAGCACGGGAATACCACGATATTCTTTCGTAGTGGCTCAAAATTAGGGTGATAGAACTGCAACGCATTCTAAGATGCAATGCACCATTAGCATGTTTTGCAATTACGTTTAGCTCTTAAAACCTCAAATGCTTTACTGTTAATCCATTATTGATTAACTCGTTTAGCGCGTCAATGCCCAAGCGTAGATGTTCTTCAACGAACTCCTCTGTAATTTTCTCATCGCTCTCGGCAGTTTTGATACCCGCGGACATCATTGGGCGATCCGATACGAGAAGTAGCGCGCCTGTGGGAATTTCATTGGAAAAACCTGTGGTGAAGAGGGTGGCTGTTTCCATATCTATAGCCATTGCTCTAATTTTAGCGAGGTACCCCCTAAAGTCATCATCATGTTCCCACACACGGCGATTTGTAGAGTAGACAGTGCCTGTCCAATAGTCGCGCTCGTGATTGCGAATTGTGGTAGAGACGGCTTTTTGCAAATTGAAAGCTGGCAAGGCGGGAACTTCGGGGGGGTAATAATCGTTCGATGTTCCTTCTCCGCGAATGGCGGCGATGGGTAGAACAAAGTCGCCGAGTGCGGTTTTTTTCTTTAATCCACCACACTTACCGAGAAAAAGAACCGCTTTGGGACTAGTGGCACTGAGCAAATCCATAATTAGCGCGGCGTTGGGACTGCCTATCCCAAAGTTGATGAGGGTAATGCCGTTGGAAGTGACATTGGGCATCGGTTTTTCGTGTCCCTGAATAGGCACGCCATACCAATCTGCGAAGAGATGAACATAATGTTCAAAGTTAGTTAATAAAATATAGTCTGAAAAATTTTCAAGGGCTGTGCCGGTGTAACGCGGTAGCCAGTCTCGAACGATTTGTTTTTTGTTTTTGAGTGTCATGGTTTTGTGGTTGGTAGTTAGGTAGATGTATTTTTTTGTTGCGAGAGATATAACACGACTCACGTTTTAATTACCGTATTATTTTACCCGACAAATAAAAATGCCCGACACTTATCATATCAGGCATTTTAAGATTGCGTTTTTTCTAGCCACCTGACACCTTCGTTTTTAAGGTGGTTGAGTAGCTCGAAGCAGAGCAAAGAGCGATCAAAACCACAGAATTTCGCTACTTTTAGGTTTCGTTCGCATAGCACTCAACCAACGCGAACGCTTCTTTTTAGCAAACTGTCAGGTGGCTAGAATTTTTTTGTTTTTTAGTCTACGCCAAGATATGCTTTTTTCACCATCTCATTGTTTTTAAGTTTCTCTGCGTCATCATGGAGGACAATTTGTCCGGTTTGAAGCACATAGCCTCGATTGGCGATAGATAGTGCCATGAGAGCATTTTGCTCAACCAGTAAGATGGTTGTCCCTTCTTTATTGATTTCTACGATGGCATCGAAGACCGCATCTACGAGAACAGGGGCAAGTCCCATAGATGGCTCATCCAACATAAGAAGACGAGGTGCCGACATCATAGCACGTCCGGTCGCCAACATTTGTTGTTCTCCACCAGAGAGCGTTCCAGCAACTTGTTTACGTCTCTCTTTCATTCGAGGGAAAAGTGTAAAGACGCGCTCAAGGTCTCTGGCTATGCCAGCTTTATCATCGCGGCTAAAGGCACCCATCTCAAAGTTCTCTTGCACGGTAAGTTTTGCAAAAACACCGCGACCTTCGGGCACCATTGCCATCCTTTGATAAACAAGTTCATGGGCGGGCGTCCCGACAATATCTTTGCCAAGATAAGAGATACTTCCCTCACGCGGGGTTAAGAGGCCACTGATTGTACGTAAGGTTGTCGTTTTTCCTGCGCCATTAGCACCAATCAGGGTAACAATTTCGCCTTCTTCAACGGTGATTGAGATGCCTTTTAGGGCGTGGATATTTCCATAATAGGTATGGATGTCATTAACTTCTAACATTGCCATTTTATTCTCCCTGCTCCAAGTTTAATCCGGATGCGGCACCGCTACCTAAGTAGGCTTCGATAACTTGCGGGTTGCGCTGGATTTCGAGCGGTGTTCCTTCTGCGATTTTTTCACCAAAGTCCATGACCCAAATTTCTTCGCTAATTCCCATGACGACTTTCATGTCATGTTCAATCATTAAGATGGTAATGCCCACTTCATCTCGCAATCGGCGGATGAAGTGCATCAGTTCAATGGATTCGTTCGGGTTCATTCCGGCGGTTGGTTCATCTAGGAGTAAAAGTTTGGGTTTGCTGGCAAGCGCACGCGCGATTTCAAGACGGCGTTGTGCACCGTAAGGCAGATTGTGAGCAATCTGATCGCCAAGTCCGCTTAAACCGACAAAGTTGAGCAAACGAATGGCTTCGTCTAGTGCTTCTTCTTCTTCTCTGAGGAAGTTCTTGGTTTTGAAAATGGCTTCGACCCAGTGCGTTCGTAGATGCCTATGCTCGCCAACCAAGATGTTTTCTATAGCTGTCATCTTTGAGAAAAGGCGGATATTTTGATAGGTACGCGAAATGCCTTTTAGGGTTACTTGGTCTGGGCGAAGTCCTTCGATATGGGATTTTCCGTCAAAGATAATTTCGCCTTCAGTTGGAGTATAGAAGCCTGTGATGCAGTTGAAGAAAGTTGTTTTTCCTGCACCGTTAGGTCCAATTACACTAGAGATGGAATTTTCTTTTACGTCAATTTCAAAGGAATTGACTGCTACGAGACCACCAAAGCGTTTTGTGACATTATGTGTACTAAGTATTATGCTCATGATTGTCTCCTAACTTGATGTTTCAGCACTTTGGCTGGGAAAATCATCATCTGGTCTCAGCTCTCTTTTTCTACGTTCGTCCGGCAAAAACCCTTCCGGTTTGAAGAGCATCATAACGATTAGCAAAACACCATATATTAACATACGGTACTCTGCAAATTCTCTGAGAAGCTCAGGTAGACCGACAAGGATTAGTGCGCCTGCAAAAACGCCGGGGATGCTACCAACACCGCCCACAATAATCAGGGATAAAACGTTGATAGAAATAATCAGATTGAAACTATGCGGGAAGATGGAGGTTAGTTTTGATGCAAAGATCGCACCCGCCAAACCGGAGAAAGCCGCGCCTGTGGCAAAAGCCATCAATTTGGTGCTGACTAAATTCATGCCCATTGCTTCAGCGACATCTTCATCTTCGCGGAGTGCCATCCATTGGCGACCGAGGCGAGAATCTCGAAGACGGGTGGCGATAAATACGGCTAGTAGCACGCCTGCCAAAACAACGTAGTAGAGTTGTCCCGGCTGGACCAACTCTATACCAAAGAATTCCGGTTTAGGGATTTGTAAAATGCCTTGTGCGCCCCCCAACGTGTCTTTGAAAAGATCGGATACGGCGATAACACGGATGATTTCACCAAATCCGAGCGTCACAATTGCTAAATAATCGCCTCTCATGCCCAAAACAGGGACGCCCAGCACGATGCCGAAGAGGACGGCGGTCATGACGGCAAAGGGTAGAGCTGTCCAGAAGGTAAAGCCTATGTCCAATCCTAACGCGCCTTCGGAGGTTAGGACACCCATCACATAAGCCCCGATGGCGAAAAAGGCAACGTATCCTAAATCCAGTAGACCTGCAAAGCCGACTACGATATTTAGCCCTAATCCCATGAGGATATATAAGCCTACGTTGTTAGTAACTTCTGTGAGGTAGGAGCCAAGGAGAAGGGGTAAGAAGAGAATGACAACTATCAGGAGAATGGATTTGCTTTTGGATAGTTGTTTTTTCTTCGCGGGGGAGTAATTAGCCATTTTTTCTTTGTAGCTATCTCCGTTTTTATCCCAAAAAATTGTAATTCCGGCTACGATAAGAAATAAGATGATGGCAAAGAGAGGATTAAGTGATTTTCCTGAGAAAATGAGTTTCGCTATGCCTCTGCCAAATATATCCCGAACACGTATTAAGAGAATTTCTGAGAAGGTGGCTATGCCCAAGGTCCACATGATGGCGGTCAGGAGGGGGTGGCGGATTTTTTTATCTGTGATACTTATGAGAGATGCTAGCGCGCCTATAATCCCGAAAAGGAGGAGGAGCAAGAAACTTCCCACGACAACACCTTGCCCGAAAGTAAGAAATTCGGTTAAAGCCGGAGAAACATTTGCTAAAAACTCCCGAAGTTCAGTGGTTGTTTCAATAAAAATAAGGAATATGGAGGGGAGTGCTGATATTGCGCCAATCGCAAAGCCGATTCCTAGTGGTTTTGCTTTGCCTTCAGATCCCATATTATGCGTAGTGAAATAGGCAATTGTCACAGGGGTAGCTACTAGAAAAACATGCCCTAATGTAAACCACCCTTTAATTAGTTCTCTTTCTCCGAGCAACATAATGAAGCCAATAAGACTTAAGCTGAGGACTATAATGCCCGCTAAGAGACCTTTGTTAATAATATCTTTAGTGGTAATGGATTTATTCATAAGAAGTCTCCTATGCCTTTTCTTCGGCTAAACTTTCCCCAAGGATACCTTGCGGGCGGAAAATTAGCACTAAAACTAACATTGTAAAAGCAATGACATCTTTTAACTGATGCGGGGAGGGCACCCCTAGTCCTTCGAGGAAGAGACCTGGTCCTACAGACTCGAAGATGCCTAGTAGCAAACCTCCTAATGCCGCTCCGGGAATACTGCCGATACCGCCCAAAACTGCCGCTGTAAAAGCCTTGATTCCTGGGAAAAATCCCATAAAAAAGTGGACTTGTCTAAAAACGAGTGCATATAATACGCCTGCTATTCCCGCCATCGCCGCGCCCATTGTAAAGGTGATTGTGATGGCTTTGTCAACATCTATGCCCATTAGTCGGGCTACATCTTTGTTCTCGGCGGCGGCTCGAATAGATTTTCCGACTTTGGTTTTTACGACAAAAAGATATAAGCCTATCAACATTAAAATTGCAACTACAATAACTAGAACTTGTGATTTCAAAATTTGAACGCCACCGATTGAAACCTTTCCGGCAACAGCATCAATAAGGGGGAAGGGTTTTACTTCTGAGCCGTATAAGCCTCTGAAGAAATACTGCCAGAAAAAAGATGCGCCAATCGCTGTAATAAGAGGAACTAAACGAGGAGCACCGCGCAAAGGTTTATAGGCTATGCGCTCTGTTAATAAAGCAACACCTATAGAAACAAGCATTGTTACAACGGCAATGATTGTGATGCCAAGAACCGGATGCGCATCTAAATATCCAGATTCGCTCATTGGCATAGCAAGGAAAATGGTGGAGGTCATAATACCGGACATGAAGAATTCGCCATGAGCGAAGTTGATCATAAAAAGTACCCCGTAAACGAGGGTATAACCGATAGCAATGAGCGCGTATAGACTTCCTTGAGCAATGCCTGCCACAATGGTATCTGTCCAAGCTCTTACGGAGTAGGGATTATCCATCAAGGTGGCAATTGTTCCCCAGAGCATGGCAACAATAATGCCTGTGCGAAACAGCCACATAATCACGCCGAGAAAGTCAATTTGTTTAATTCTTTCTGACATAAGAGTTATCCTCTTTTTTCTAACTTTGAGCTAAAAGGACGGGGTCGCTCTATTTGCGACCCCATCCCCATTAGATTCTTATCTACATTAACGATGAAAATCGAATACGTTAGGGAAAAACCTGACAGGTCTAAAGACCCGTCAGGTTTATGTCCCACAAATTATTTAATCCGAGTTCCTAAGGGTTAGGGCCAGACAACCTCATATTCACCATTGTTGAGTTGGGAAACAGTGATTTGAGGATCAGCGCAGTCACCATATTCGCTACAGGTGAGTGTGCCGGTGATGCCATCGTACCCGGAGGTAGCGGAGAGACAATCGCGCATGGCTTGGCGACCAATATGGAGATAATCACCATCAACAACGCCAACTTCTTCAACACAGCTCAAAATCATATTGGTTGCGTCAAAAGCGTGAGCGTGGAAAACCGAAATCGGTTCGGTGCCGTAATCTTCTTTGTATTTTGCCAAGAAAGTGCTGTAGAGTTCATTGGTGAAAGAAAGGTCTGGACCAGAGAAGTACATGCCTTCGCCGGCTTCACCAACCGCTTCAATAGCGGCGGGGGAAATCATGCCGTCGGCGGCGGCTAAGATAGTGTCTTCAAGACCGGTAACTTCTTTTGCCTGTTTGGTCAAGAATCCACCTTCTGCAGTGAAGACGGGGTAGTAAATGAACTCAGGAGGACCGGCGGCGGCAACAGCGGTCAAAACGGGGCGCATATCGGTATCACCTTTGTTTACAGCGGTGAATTCAACAATTGTGCCACCAAGAGCTTCAAAATTATCAGCAAATACACGAGCAAGACCTTCGGTGTAGGGATCGCCATCATGGATAGCGGCGGCAGTAGTTACGCCCAAAACATCAAAAGCGAAGTCAGCCATAGCTTTACCTTGAACTTTGTCATTATGCGCAGTTCGGTAATAGCCGGAATTCCATGCAGAGTCAGGATTGGTCAATGCGGGGGAAGTGTTGGAGGGGGAAACCATCACATAACCGGCATCAGACATTACCTTCGACAAAGGAACGCCAGCACCGGAGCAACTTGTGCCGATGATACCAATAATGGTGGGGTCAGAAACAATTTTCTGTCCGGCGGCTTGTCCACCTTCGGCGGAACAACCATCATCTTCGGCTTGAAGTTCAATGGGATGACCGGCAACATCGCCCTTGAAGGCAATTGCGATTTCAACACCATTTTGGGAATCAACACCCAAATCGGTGTTAGGACCGGAAATGACCAATGCGGAAGCAAGGCGTACCGGTTCATCGGGACCGTAGGTTACACAGCCGATAGCATCGGTGCATTCGTATTCGGGCGCACCACAGGCTGTTAAAACCATGCCGATAATCATCAAGGCGGCAAGTACAGCAAGTAAACGTTTAGACATAATTCTTTTCTCCTTCTTTTGGTTATTAGAAATAATACGGGAAAGTGTTCTCCCCAAAACGGGGTAGTAAAACCGGGCAGACAACGCCTCAAAAAATGTCCGCACCACCTCCTTTAAAATAGTGTCTGATAATACTTAAATATAGCTAACACAAAAGACGCTCCAAAGATACATAGAGCCTCAATAATACTCGCTAAAAAATAATATACAAGGGAAAAAACGGGTTTTTATATAAACTTTACTTCTCTGGTGGCGTGTATAAAACCTGATCGCGAATACGTAAATCTGTATTCCGAATTTTCATTGCCAAATCAGCAGAAAGGTTATACATTAACCGATAACCTAACTGCGGATAAGTCTCGCATAACATCAACAAGCGGTCACGAGGAATAATTATCAAGCAAGTATCTTTTGCCCCTGCCCTAGCCGAAGCAGACCGTAAACCTTCATCCACTAAAGCTACTTCACCAAAAGATTGCCCCCGCCGCAAAATTGCTACCACTGTTCCTTTTTTTCCTGCCGAAGAATTAATTAAGATATTCACTTCCCCACGGGCAATCACATACAACTCTTTACTGCTACTATTCTCTTCAAAAATCATCTGCCCTTTAGAAAAAACGGCATCATGACATAGGTTCGCCACCAACTCCAATTGCGTTGGCGTAAACTGATAAAAAATATCACTTTGCTTCAACGTACCAATAAATGAACTCATATTTCCTCTGGGATTTTGACTAGCCCGTAGTGTAGCATATTTAAAGGATGTACGCAACTAAAAATTTACGGATTTAACGCATCGTCCCCTGCTTGCAAAGAGCTTGCCACCGTTAAAAAAACACATCTGCGACATTGAGCGAAGAGGCGTTTTTTACAAAAAAATGCCCCTCTACGGCACTCAAATTAAGGTCATGTGCGAAGCAATCTAAAAGATGTAATATCCCGCATATTGAATGCAATAAAACATCCTTTTTTGCCGAAGGATGATACAATGGCAAACTTGGCAGGTCTTTTTCCTAAAGTATCAAATGGCTATAAAAATCATGAACCCCAATTTCATCAAACCCTGTTATGACGCGGGCGGATTCGCCCACTTACCACAACGTATCAAAAATGTTTTTGAGAAAAAAGAATACGAAACCCTCATCTTCTTCTTTATAGACGGATTTGGTTGGCGATTTTACAAAGAATTCAAAAAGCACCCCTTCTTTGTTGAACTCGCTCGGCATGGCAAAGTTGAAAAAATTACCTCCCAATTTCCATCCACCACCGCCGCACATGTCACCACTTGGCATACCGGGCTACCGGTTGGCGAAAGCGGCGTTTTCGAGTGGACTTATTACGAGCCGAAACTCGACCGCCTCTTCTCCCCGCTCCTCTACTCCTTCGGCGGGACAAAAGAGCGCGGCACCGCCGAAAAAAGCGGCATCCCACCCGAAACTCTCTACCCAACCGAAAACATCTATCCCGCCCTCACCAAATTGGGCGTGGAAACGCATATTTTTCAACATCGCGAATTCACCCCCTCGCCCTACTCAGATGTCGTCATCGCCGGCGCGAAAATGCACCCTTATAAAACCCTTCCCGAAGCGATGGTTAACCTCCGTCTGCTTCTCGCCGAAGAAAATACGCCGCGTTATCTTGCCTTCTATTTCGGAGATGTGGACGGAATCCTGCACGAATACGGACCTGTATCCCCGCACGCCCGCGCCGAAATCGAATCTCTGCTCGATACGCTCCTGAAACAATTCTTGCTCCCGTTAAAAGAGCATCCGCGCGGCGAGACGCTTTTTCTGCTCACCGCCGATCATGGTCACGTTGAGGTTGACCCCGAGACAACCGTTTACCTTAATCGCTATCCTGCTTTTCGTGGAATCGAAAAGTTCTTTAAACGAAACCCAGCCGGAGACGCGCTCGTTCCGGCTGGCTCACCGCGCGATATGTTTTTATATATCCAAGATGAATTTTTAGACGAGGCGCAAGAGTTCCTCCAATCTCGTCTTGTCGGAAAAGCGGATGTGGTCAAAACTCAAGAATTAATTAATGCGGGCTATTTCGGCGAAACCATCTCAGAAACTTTTCTCTCACGGGTAGGGAATTTGGTCATTCTTTCCTATCGCTACGAATCGGTCTGGTGGTACGAAAAAGATAGCTTTGAGATGAAGTATTACGGGCATCACGGCGGGCTAACCGCGCAAGAAATGGAAATCCCCCTAATAAGTGCCGAATTTTAGTTGTCCCAATCTCTCCCGCCTGCCAAAAAAGATTTTCCCGACATCGTTTTTTTGCCCGCCGGTTGGATTTGCTCGAGGAGCAAAATTCCCTCCGATGTGCCAATAGCCGGTACGCTCGCTATTTTTACTCGCTTGCCGATTCCCGGGCTTTTTCTCTTGTCCACTCCGGCACGATGAATTTTTACTCGCATGCCCTCCCATTCAAAGAAGGAACCGGGCCACGGGGTAAAGGCGCGGATTTGTCTTTCTAATTCTTGGGCGGTTTTCGAGAAATCTAGCTCGCCATCTGCTTTTTTGAGCATTTTGGCGTAAGTTGCACCTTCTTCGGGTTGTTTTTGGGGTTGAATCTCTCCGCTAAGATATTTGGGGAGGGTTTCTATTAGCAACTCTGCGCCCAATGGGGCGAGTTTGGCGAAAAGTGCCTCGGCGGTATCATCATCCGCAATCGGGAGGGCGCGTTGTGAGAGCATATTGCCGGTGTCGATGCCCTCGTCCATGAGCATGATGGTGATGCCGGTTTCTGCATCGCCTGCCAAAATAGATGCCTGAATAGGCGCGGCTCCACGCCAACGCGGGAGGAGTGATCCGTGTACGTTCACGCATCCATACCGCGGGAGTTCGAGCAAGTTGGGGCGCAAAATCTGCCCATAGGCGGCAACCACGATTAGGTCGGGGGCGAAGCGGCGAATGGCATCCATCGCTTCTGCATCCCGCACGCGACGCGGTTGGATAGTCGGAATATCCAATTCATCTGCCAGAATTTTGACGGGGGGTGAAATTAGTTTTTTGCCGCGTCCGGCGCGCCGATCCGGTTGAGTGACAACGCCGACTACGTTAAATTTTTCATCTAAAGAACGAAGGGCAACCGCCGCTAAATCGGGCGATCCCATAAAAAGTATGCGGGGTGA
>CAZERH010000001.1:25069-31232 GCA_964515535.1 uncultured Anaerolineaceae bacterium | reverse complement strand
ATCAAGAGCCGTGTCTTAAGCAAAACTTTACCGAGTTTTTGTCTTGATTATATAAAGCTCTCCACTTTGATCATGCGCCACCAATTTAATATCGGCGATTTTGGCAAGCGTTTCAATGGAAACAATATGCTCAAACGCATTCGGTAAAAACCACATGATATAACCGGAATCTGTATACGCCCAATTTTTGTGCTTTTCAATTACCCTTTCTTCTGTCCAATCGGGGGATGCAGTTGGCAACATGCGTACAGAATGGCGCGTAAAAAGCCAGACTACATCGGTGTAATTGCTATATATAACAATTTCAGGGTTTTCTTGTGAGAGTTCAACCAGTTCTGCCAAAATTAGAGATTCATGGTAGCCGGTTGAGTTCCAATTTAATTCCTGATATGTTTTGGATGTCCAACTGAATTCGGCTTTTCGGGTGGTTTGTACATATTTATAGAGACTGCGGATGGGATAGAGCGACCATAAAAGCAAAAAAAGAACGCCCGCCCACTGCCATATTTTAGATTTTTTCAGAAGATGCGGCAAAAGCAATTTTTCTACGGTAGCAAATAAAAGCAGTAAAACGGGTAGCATCAAAAGCGGGTAATACCGCGTTGATAAAACGTGAATATGGTCTTGCGTTGCGATGGTAAAAATGAGCGCACTAAAATAAATGGCTCCAAAAAGAGTCCCCGCGAGAATAAACGGGGTTTTGAGGAGGGCTATCCATCCCTTCCAATTTTCTTTTTTGTTGATTAACAAAAACGGAAGCAAAATAATACTTAAAATGATGTAGGGGTGACCAATAATCGGGTTTTCTGCCGGATAGAGGGGCAAGAACCAATGCAAAATTCTGGTAAGGGAAAGTTGGAGGTTGAGCAGAGGATCTGAATCCATCCCCGCCGCGCCCCAAAGAGTATGATATTTTGCGATATTATGCAGAAGTATCCAAGCCAGAAGCGGAAGACTTGAGAAAAAGCCGAAGATGAATCCCTCGCGGAGGAAAAGAGGCAGTGCTTTTCTCCGCTTCCAAAGGATGAGGATACCGCCAAGCAAGATGAGGCTTAGTCCAACCCAGCGCGTTAAGAAGGCGAAAGATGCCGTCAGAATCATGATCGGGACGGCACGCCTGCCGGGGTCATCCAAATAAAATCCTACAGCAAGAATAAAAATAGATGTGAGTGTAATAAAAAGCGGCTCGGTGATAATCCCCAGATGTTGTTGCAAAAAAGTATCGGAAGTGATGAGAAAAAGGATGCCAAAATACTTATACGCGGGATTCTTCGGAAATGCTTTTTGAAAGATAATGCCCGCTAGAATGAGATTGATGCCCAAAAGAAAAATTTGAAAGGCTGTGCCGATGCGGAGAATATCTGCACCAGTGATTTTTTTTAGCAATGCCAAGAAAAGGGGATAGAGCGGCGGAAACCAAATTAACGGCGCGCCGGTGTGGTCAAAAAAACCCTTCCCCACAGCTAAATTATCCGCGACCGAAAGATAAATTACCCCATCGCCCGAAACGGATGCGCCGTATTTAGCGGTGGAAATGAGAGTTAAAATAATACTGAAAAAAACAGAAAAAAATAAAAAGAAATAGAATTTTTTATTTTCGCCAAAGGCAAAAAGAGTCATTTTTTCTCCATAAATTTCAATGAAAAAGCGGAAAAAAGATTATAACAGAAAGGATTTGAGAGTGGCTAAAACGGGTTTACCAAAACTCCTGCATCGCGCCAAAAATCAACATGCCTTAGTCTGTCGTTCTGTTGCCTGACAAAACTAGATTAGCGTATCTTTTCACCGCAGAGTTCACGGAGATTCTTGAGAAAAAAGAGAAAAACAAAGGCTTTTCTCGGTGTTCTCCGTGCGCTCCGTGCTAAAAATTTGAGATTTATCAGCCAATCAGCATTTAGATTCAGCTTTTTAATCGGAATTTCGCCTAAGTCACCGTGCGGTGCAGGAATTCTCACTTACTCAAAAGGCAACTCTCAGGATTTTTCTCCTCTTGCAAAAATGCTTTTATCTGGTATCTTTGGCAAGCAGATTTTCAAATTCACAATTTCAAATTCACTCATGAAAAAATATATCTACTTCACCGTCTTTATCTCCGGCATGACCACCCTCGCTGTCGAACTTTCCGCCTCGCGATTAATCGGCAATGTGTTCGGGACAAGCAATCTCGTTTGGGCGGCAATCATCGGGCTAATGCTCCTCTATCTCACGCTGGGATACACGCTCGGCGGCAAGCAAGCCGATAAATCGCCTTATGCCAAAAGTATGTACAAAATTTTGGCGTGGGGGGCGTTCACGCTTGGCATCGTCCCCTACATCGCCAATCCCGTTTTGCGCGCCGCCGCGACCGCCTTTGACGGTCTCCAAGTCGGCGTGATGATGGGCGCATTTGTCGCCGTGCTGGTGCTCTTTAGCGTCCCGATCACTTTGCTCGGCATGATCTCACCCTACGCCATCCGCCTGAGTATGGACGACACTGAAAAAGCGGGCAAAATTTCGGGCAATATCTACGCCATTTCCACGCTCGGTTCATTTCTTGGCACTTATCTCCCTGTTCTCGTTCTCATCCCCACAGTCGGGACAACGAAAACCTTTCTCTTTTTCAGTCTCTTTTTGCTTTTTGTCGCCCTCGGCGGTCTCGCCAAAAGTGCGGGGTCGAAAAAGATGCTCCCCTATTTGCTGATGGTCGTCATTCTCGCCATGCTCACGCTCTTCGACAGCGGACGTGGCATCAAGCAAACAGCGGGACAAATCTACGAGACCGAATCTGCCTACAATTACATCGAGGTTCTGCAAGACGGCACCGAAACCCATCTCCGCCTGAACGATGGACAAGGCGTTCACTCGGTTTATGACCCAAACAATCTCGATTACGATGGTCCTTGGTCGCAATTTCTGGTCGGTCCCTTTTTCAACACTCCGCCCCACGCCACCAGCGAAGTCAAACGCATCGCAATTGTCGGTTTGGCGGCTGGCACATTTGCTCGGCAGGCAACCGCCGTTTACGGAGAAATTCCCATAGATGGCTACGAGATTGACCCAAAAATCATCGGAGTCGGCGAAACTTATTTCGGGATGGACGAATTGACAAACCTCAACGCCTACGCCGAAGATGGTCGCTGGGGATTGGCGCATAGTCCGCATCAATACGACATCATCGCAGTAGACGCGTATAGACCGCCCTACATCCCTTGGCACATGACCACGCGAGAATTTTTCGAGATTGCCTATGCGCACTTATCTCCCACCGGCGTATTAACCATCAACGTAGGACGCCTCCCCAACGACCGCCGTTTAATCTACGCGATGGCGACCACAATCGGCGAAGTTTTCCCATCCATTTACATCATGGATATTCCCTATACACTGAATTCCATCATTTACGCGACCAAAGCCCCCACAAATGAAAGTTTTCTTCTTGAAAATTTCAGTTACCTCCTGCAAACCGAAGACACCCATCCGCTCTTATTAGATGCCATTCAGACCACTTGGGCATATAAACAACCCGGCTACGAAACCACCACCGTCTTCACCGATGACAGAGCCCCCATCGAATGGATCACGAATGATATGATTTTGCGTTTCATGTTGAGCGGGGATGTGGAGAAATTGCAGTGAGGCAGTAGACCAGTGCGGTAATCAGAAAATATCAACTTCGTGTACAAGGAGAGAAGAGGCATGAATAATAATCTAACAACTTGGCTCCTAGAAGGAGAGCCTTGGGTTGAGTATCGTACGCGTATAGATTTACTACAAGAGTCAGAAAATAGTCCGAAAGTAAAAAAAGCATATAGTGTAGCTCTGACACATCCCCAAATCAAAAGCATCACAACAGAATTGTCCGAATGGCCAAACTCTATATTGAAGTCACACAAAAAAGCGGGGCATCTTTTACACAAACTTGGTTTCCTTGCAGATATTGGATTTCGCGCAGATAACATTGAAATAAACAAAATAGTTCATCAAATCATGGCACATCAATCACCTGAAGGACCCTTCCAAGTTCTGGTCAATATACATCCTCGATATGGGGGTTCGGGAGAAGATCAATTTGCATGGATGCTATGCGATGCCCCTTTAATAGCCTATGCAATGACAAAATTCGGGTTAGGCAAGAAATCTGTAGTGCAAGACGCACTAAAACATCTTCTTAGTTTGGAAAGAGAAAACGGATGGCCATGTGCAACATCTCCAGAACTTGGCAAGTTTAGGGGACCAGGGCGCAAATCCGATCCTTGCCCTTATGCCAATTTGGTAATGTTGCAATTGTTATCGCAATTCCCAGAAAAACACGCTGAACCTGCTGTCAAAATAGGAGTCGAAACATTGCTCTCTCTATGGGAACAACGCGCAGAAAGACGACCCTATCTTTTTGCAATGGGAACAAATTTCAGAAAACTAAAAGCTCCTCTAATTTGGTATGATATTCTTCATGTAACCGATGTTTTAACTCAATTTCATTGGGCGTTAGAAGACAAGCGACTACAAGAAATGATCCAAATCGTAAAAAACAAAGCTGACAAAGCCGGAAGGTTTACAGCCGAATCAATTTGGATGGACTGGAGAGGGTGGGGATTTGGCCAAAAGAAAGAACCTTCAAAATGGATAACTTTAGTAGTACAAAGAATGCTAAAACGAGCAACATAAAACAAATTATGAACAAAACCCTTTCAAAAATTCTCTCCTTCATCGTCACCCTGCTCACACCCGTCTTTCTCATCCTACTCGGCGTGCGGATTTTGCTGACACCGATTTTCCCTGAAATTGAATACCGTATGCCCAATTTTCCGCCCGATCGTTATGGTTTTTCGCAAGAAGAGCGCATCCATTGGGCAAAAAATGCGATCGAGTACCTCAACAACTCTGCGGGTCCCGAATTTCTCGGCGATTTAACCTTTGATGATGGTTCTCCGCTCTACCAAGACCGCGAGGTCAGCCATATGCTGGATGTGAAGTTCCTTGTTCAAGCCGCGATGAAGGCTTGGGCGGCGGCGTTTGTTTTGCTGATTCTGCTTTGGGGCTGGGCAAAGTTTGGGAAATGGGAACAAGCCTATTTCTTGGGAGCGAAACGGGGCGGCTGGTTAACGCTGATCCTGACGCTGAATCTCGGTCTCTTGGCATCCATCAATTTTTGGGAATTCTTCACCCAATTCCATCATCTTTTCTTTGAAGGAGAAACTTGGATTTTTGCGTATTCAGACACCTTAATCCGCCTTTTCCCAATGCGACTCTGGCAAGATGCCTTCATCATGGAGGGGATTATCGTGATCGGCGGCGGGCTGGCGTTAACAAGAATCAAGACCGAGTGATAGACACAGACTACAAAAGTTTTTGAAACTTTTGTAGTCTCATACGCCCGACTCTGCAACCCAAAACCTTCTGATGTGTTAAGGGTGGTGTATAATTCTTTTTATCAAACAGGAGAAAAAATGAGTGAGTTTTTATCATTAGAAGGTCGTACCGCCCTTGTAACCGGCGCGGCGCGCGGCATCGGAAAAGCGATAGCCAAAACCTTAGCAGCGCGCGGCGCAAATATCGTTGTGGTAGATTTACGCATGGATTTAGCGGAAGAAAGCGCACAGGAAATCTCGGCGGAAACCGGGCGCGAGGTAATCGCTCTCGAAGCGGATGTCTCTAGCCAAGAAAGCGTCAAAGCGATGATGAAAAAAGCCTTGGCGAAATTCGGTAAAATTGATATTTTGGTGAATAACGCCGGTGTTACGCGTGATGGTTTGATTATGCGCATGAAAGAAGCCGATTGGGATATGGTCTTGGACATCAACCTAAAAGGCGCGTTCAACTGCGCCCAAGCCCTCGCCCGCCCAATGATGAAACAACGCTACGGACGAATTATCAACATCACCTCTGTTTCGGGCATCACTGGTCAAGCCGGACAAACGAATTATTCATCGTCAAAAGCCGGTTTGATCGGCTTCACTAAAGCCCTCGCCAAAGAACTCGGTTCACGCAATATCACTGTGAACGCAGTCGCGCCCGGCTTTATCGAAACCGTTCTCACAGACAATCTGCCCGATGAAATTAAAGAGTTCTCGATGAAAATGACCCCGATGGCGCGCTTCGGCAAACCCGAAGATATTGCTAATGCGGTCGCTTTTCTCGCGGCAGAAGAATCATCCTTTATCACCGGCGTTACCCTTCAGGTGGA
>CAZERH010000001.1:11097-24969 GCA_964515535.1 uncultured Anaerolineaceae bacterium | reverse complement strand
GAAAACAAGGAGTAAAAAATGGATCAAGATACTCGCCCCCCCGGAAAAACAACGGTAGCCCCCGATGTGTTGGTCGAAATCGCACGGATGGCGGCATTAAAGGTAAAAGGAGTCTACGCTATGGCTCCCGTCTCAGGTGGCGTTAATAGAATTTTTCGGCGCGGCATTGTAGATGGTGTCAGAATCACCGTTGAAGAAGATATAGTCTTTGTAGACCTTTATATCGTTCTTGAAAACAACGTAAATATCCGTAATATTAGCCGAACGGTACAAGAAAAAGTAACTCGCGCCATCACAGAAATGGTCGGTATGGATGTAGCTGAAGTAAATATCCATATTGAGAATATCGCCTATAAGAACGAAGCTGAGGCGTAAAAAACATGTTGCGTGTTGCGTGAAAAACCAGCTTCTCTTTGCATTTCACGCAACACTATATAAGAAAAGGCAAAAGCATGAAAGAACGTACCAGAGCACGTAGCCTTGCTCTGCAAGTACTTTACGAAGTCGATTTAAGTGACCACCCCGCAGGCACTGTATTCACGCACCGCCTAAAGGAATATCCCTTATCCGAAGATGAAAAACGGCGCAAATCTCTTGAAGATTTTGCCCATCAAATCGTCTTCGGCGTCCTCCCCCTTACCCAAAAACTCGATACCGCCATCGCCGATTATGCCCCCGATTGGCCCCTTGAACAAATCGCGCCCATAGACCGAAATATCCTTCGAATCGCATTTTGGGAGTTTGGCATCAGTAAAAAAACGCCTATCAAGGTCGCCATCAACGAAGCGGTAGAATTGGCAAAAGTCTACGGGTCTGATGGCGCGCCCAGCTTTATCAACGGCGTTTTGGGTAGCCTCGCCGCACAGAAAAATGAGATATTTCAATCTTTCAAATAACATCCTCTAACTAAAAATCAAAGATACTCAGATTTTTCACTCTTTCAACCTTCTTTATAAAACTTCAATAATTTTCAAAAGAAAGTCCTGACAAACAGTTGAGTATCTCTCAGGAAATATAATAAATGGATATTCTCGGCATCGGAATCCCCGAACTTGGCTTCATCATCCTCATCGCTCTCATCGTTTTGGGACCTAAAGATATGCAAAAAGCGGGAAAAACAATCGGTAAATGGATGCGAAAAGTTGTCCTCTCCCCCGAATGGCGCGAAATTAAAAACGCCTCCCGCCAAATAAAGTTACTCCCTAATCAACTCATGCGCGAGGCAAACCTCGAAGAGTTTGAGCAATATAAACGAGAACTTAATATCACCATGCCCACAGATTCAGAAAAATCAGATAACGTGGATACGAACGCACCCTACGGAACATGGAGCGGATCTGTTCACCAAAGAAAAAAGACACCAAATAGCATCGCCCCGCGCGTAGATAATGAACCTGCTCCCGCCAAATCAACATCTGTCGATTCCCAAACATCTTCCCCTAAAGAATTCCCCCCCATAGAGAAAAAAGATGCGTAATTTTTTCAAGAAACTCTGGCAAATCATCACCGCCCCCTTCCGCTTCACCTGGACAATCATTACAGCCCCCTTCAAGGGGTGGAAAAACGCCAAAGCCTTCCTCAACGAAGAGCCGGAAGAACGGTCGCTCATAGACACCACCGCCAGCACCATTCAATCTGCTGATGCACGCGCGTCACTCTTTGATCACATAGAAGTTTTGCGCAAACATCTTTTTCGAGCGTTGCTTTCCTTAATTCTCACCGTATCCATCTCATTTGCTTTTTCCCAATTTCTTATCGATTACCTTGCCACACCGGTCGGTGGCATTGAAAAACTCGGCGAAATAAATCCCATCGATTCCATCGGGGCTTTCATGAACGTCTCTCTTATCAGCGGAATCATCATTGCCTTGCCCTATATCGCCTTTGAATTTTGGTTTTTCCTCGCGCCGGGTTTAAAACCAAGTGCCAAAAAATTCGGTTTGCTGGGTATCCCTGCGGCAACATTCCTCTTTATAGCGGGCGTACTCTTTGCCGTACAAATTTTGCTTCCGCCCGCGCTGGGCTTTTTAGCCACTTTCATGAAAACCGAAAAAAACTGGACGGTGGTTTACTATATCAGCTTCGTTTCCAAAATCATTTTTGGCATCGGGATTGCGTTTGAATTTCCGCTCGTCATCTATATTCTCAGTTCAATCGGTTTAGTTAAACCCGAGACATTAAAAAAACAATGGCGTTTAGCTGTTGTCATCATCGCCGTCATTGCCGCCGCGATTACCCCCACTGTTGATCCCGTAAATATGGGATTGGTGATGCTCCCCATGACGCTTCTTTATTTTATTAGTATAGGGCTAAGCTATATTGCGTATAATGGCAGAGAGAAAAACAATAAAGTGGCTACTCAAGACTAAACAGGACACCTCTGGTTGACTGACAAATCTTAAAAATCTCACCACTGAGAGCACTGAGAATCTTTAAAATTATAAAAAAACTCTGTGGTCTCTGTGAACTTCGTGATAAAAAATGTCCTGAAATTAGTTTTGTCAGTCAATCAGCAAGACACCGATATTTTCTTGTGAGGTATGTGTTTTTGTGAAATATCGCCAAATCAAAGGAAAAATTGTGAGCAAACTACAAGAAGCAATAAGTACCATCAGGGCGGGCGACAAAGTACAGGGCAAAAAATTGCTTATAGAGGTACTTCATGCAGAGCCCAAAAATGAAACTGCCTGGTTATGGATGTCTGCTGTCGTTGCAGATATAAACCAGAGGCAAGAGTGTTTGGAGGAAGTCCTAAAGATAAATCCGAATAACCAATCCGCACAAAAAGGGCTCGCTTCTGTACAGAGGAGACTAGATGAAGAAGCCCAAAAGGCTTTCTCTCCTCAAATATCCCAGGCTTCAACACCATCCACAACAGCAACTGCAAATGTCTGGGACAAACAACCAACCCCAAAAAACACACCGGAAGAAACACAACTTTCAAAAAAAGAAAAAGAGTTGTTGAGGTACAGAGAACTCATTCTCCACGAATTAAGTAATGGGAGTTCTCCCAGAGTCTTAAGTGCCAAATATATTAAAAAAGGTTTTCCGAAAGAAGCGGTTGAAAAACTTATCTACGAACTGGACAGGGAATTAAAACCTTCAAATGATTCTATGCCTCTAGCTCAATTGCTGTTTTCAACAGAAGGAAGAATCCCTCGCTCAACGTTTTGGCTATACTATCTAGCCTCTATGGTCATCATGATACCGCTTGAGTTTATTTTCGTATTCCAACTTAAAATGGAAGAAAATCTTGAAATGATGGTGTTTTATTTTATTTTAGGCATGGTTTTGAATATCCCCTTTGTGTTTGTCGCCATAAAAAGGTGTCATGATCGAAATTATTCAGGATGGTTTCTCCTACTTCAGTTCATTCCCATAGTAAATTTATGGGTGTCAATAGAATTATGGTTTTTGGCAGGCACTCACGGTGAAAACCAATACGGACCAGACCCAAGATTACATAATCGTCAAAGAAGTTTGAAGTCTCCACAAATAGATGCAATCCCTCCTACGTCTTAGAGGAGTTGAAATTATGAAGAAAAAACTCTCAAAAAAAATTATTCTTGCTCTCATTTCCATTATCTTATTAGTCGGGCAAGCCTGCACCCTCTCTCTCTTTGATAATCCTCTGAGCGGTGACCAAAACGCGTCTGCCACAGAAGATGTTGAGGAGGGCGCGGCAAGTTCAACACCAGTCCCGTCTGCTAAAACGAAGTTTACGGTTCACCTCCCCGCGCCTCTCAACGATGGAGACGTGCTCGCTATCAGCATCCTAGATGAAGTTACCGGATTGCCTTTGAACGCGGACAATCACCCTCTCCAAGCAGTAGACGCGCAAACCTATACGGTTGAGTTATCTCTCCCCCTTCAAGCTGTGATTAAATATCGCTATATTATTGTGGGAAATAATCGCTCGCAAGAAACAACCAGCGACAATTTTCCCCTGCGCTATCGCCTATATAAGGTAGACGCGGAGGGCGCGATTGAAGATGCAGTTAGTAGTTGGACCGGGCAAAATTTTAATGGTGCAACCGGAGATATTCAGGGGATAGCGATTGATTCTGTGAGTAATCTACCCATTCCAAATTTGCTTCTCAACGTGAGTGGCGTTCAAACACTCACCGATTCCGCGGGGCAGTTTAATTTAAAAGGTGTTTTGCCGGGCTTGCATCGTCTTACGGCTTATTCTTTAGATGGAGCCTATCAATTTTTTCAACAAGGTGCACAGATAGAAGCGGGTTTAATCACTCCTGTCCAGATTCATGTTGCTCCGGCACAAATGGTTAACGTCACCTTTGTTGCCGATATACCAAAAAACACTGTTCCGGGCGCACCTGTGCGTTTTGCCGGAAATTTACTACAACTTGGTAATACCTTCGGCGACTTGAACGGCGGTCTTAGCACTATTTCATCTCGAATGCCTACACTCTCGCTCATGGCAGACGGGAGCCGCAGTATCACCATCCAATTGCCAATCGGGACAGATCTACGCTACAAATATACGCTTGGAGACGGTTTCTGGAATGCCGAACACAAAGCCAACGGAGAACATAATGTGCGGCGATTGATTGTTCCCGAAACAGATATTATTGTTGATGATAGAGTTGAAACATGGCAAGCAGGACCATCCTCCGCGATTTCCTTCGAGCTTAATGCGCCTGCAAATACTCCGGCTGGAGATATTGTCTATATTCAATTTTCTCCTTACGCATGGACATCGCCAATTCCAATGTGGTCAATGGGCAATAATCAGTGGGTCTATAAACTCTATGGTCCTTTTAACGCCATAAATAATTTTGGCTATAGATATTGTCGCAACGCACAATGCGGTAGCGCAGATGATCTTGCCACCAGAGGCAACGCAACCACAGGAAGACAAATAACCACCAGCATTGCGCCACAAGATATTCGAGATGAGGTAAAAAACTGGGTCTGGTTAGAAAAAAAAGACTATACGCTGGTCGCCGCACCTATTCAAGCCCGCAACGAAGAGTTTATCGCCGGAATCGAATTTCAATCGAACTACACGCCAAGTTGGATGAGCTTCACATCACAGGCAATGCAAAATATACAAGGGCTTCATGCCAACTGGGTTGTCATTACCCCAACATGGACTTTTTCCCGCGTCCAGCCCCTCGTTTTTAACACCCAACCAGCCCAAGACCCGCTTTGGGACGATACAAGGGTGATGATAGAGCAATCTCGCGCGCTAAATCTAAACACAGCCATTTTTCCCATGCCGAATTTCCCCGAACCCGTTGATGATTGGTGGATTAATGCGCCTAGAGATTTCGGCTGGTGGAATGATTGGTTTGCCGCGTACCGCCAATTCGCATTGCACCACGCGGATATAGCAACGCGTTATGATGCACGAGTTTTAGTTCTCGGTGGAGATTGGCTTGCCCCTGCTATGCAAAACGGGGTGCTGGCAGACGGGCAACCCTCCGGCGTCCCTGCCGATGCCGAACTTCGTTGGAACGCGATCATCACCAATATACGCGCTCATTTTAGCGGAGAGATTTGGTGGGCAATCCCCTACACCCCGGGAAGTCTCGCAAGCGCGCCGCCATTTATTGATAATGTAGACGCTGTCTACCTTCTCTGGGATGCGCCCCTCAGCAATGAAATCTCCCCCGATAAAAATGCGATGCTTACAGAAGCCTCACGTTTACTCGATGAAGAAATCATCCCCTATCAAACAAGCATTGATAAGAAAATCATTCTCGGATTAGCCGTTCCCTCCGCAACAGGCGCGGAGCGTGCTTGCATTTCCAATACGCTTGGCGGTTGCCTAAAGTGGCAAGAACTTAATCGCCCCCAAGCAGATATTGCCTCTGCCACACTCAACCAACAAGCCCAAACCGATGTATACGAAACGATACTCAACGCGATTAATAATCGCACAGAGATAAGCGGCATTATCAGCCGAGGCTATTACCCACCCGTCATGCTCCAAGACAAATCGGCATCGATTCACGGCAAAACAACCGCCGATGTACTCTGGTATTGGTATCCACGATTGCTCGGACAAGCCCAGTAAAAATACAGCGTGCTTATAAAATAAAAAAGCCACTCTTGAAGAGTGGCTTTTTCAAATACTACGGTGCAGGTGTAAGCGTAGGCGTATTGGAAGGCGTTGGAGAGGGCGTTAGCCAAGGATAGTAAAAAGCCAAAGAAGCGGAAGGTTCAGCATTCAAATCGCCAATAGTGCCGCCAACCCAATACGTATTGCCATCTGCCGCAATCACTTGAGCGAAAATCCAATCGAATTTCGGGTCTTTATTCATAATACCAGTTAGCGTAAAAACAGAGCCTCTCTCTTCATTTGGACCCCCTATCGCTTTGTTGGGAATAGAACGAAGCTTCACCCCATTTTGGCGAATAACAATCACCTTTAACCCTGTCAAATCACTAAATTTTTTAAATGTACCACCGCCACTACCTTTCACAGAAATAACATTCCCCGTCCTCCAATCGGGCCATATTGTTCTAACTCGCGGCGTTCGGGTAAGGCTTGGCGTTGGTGTTAGCGTATCACGCACAAAAATATAGGTCGTTGCGGTAGCTTCTAAGGTTATTGTCGGAAAAAGCATATCCGGGGTTGATGTTGCCCCGGACAAACGCAAAGCGGATTCCGTTTGCAACGCCGCCGCTTCCTGCGTTCCGGCAACAACCGTATATATGAACCCCGGGGGTTGAGTTGGCTGTGCAGAACACGCAGACAGAAAAAAAAACAAAACAGGTACTGTAATTCTTATTCTCATTTTCATAAATCTCCAAAATCTCTTGTGACAATTATACCTATAAATTTGGTAGTTGCTCAAAATCAGGATGTGATATTTTTTGCAAGTAGAGGCGAACGGTTGTCCGCCTCTACGCGTAAGACGTATTGCGAAAAACATTAGGTTTTACGCAATACGCAATAATTAACCACCCATATTTTGAGTTATTACCAAATCGGCGAAACGTTCAAAAAGAAGGAAGAGTTAGAGAGGGGCAAGGATTTACCTAACACATTTTTGGTGCCCCCTTTTTATTTTCCTTCCTCGCTCTACATGATAAAATCAAAGCATGAACATTATCCTCACCCACGAACGCGCCGACTTTGATGCCCTCGCCTCCCTCTTTGGTGCGTACCTACTAAACGAAAACTTCATCCCTGTTTTACCGCGCCAACTCAACCGCAATTTGCGCGCCTTCCTCACTCTTTACGGACGCGAATTCCACTTTGTTGACCAGCGCGATCTCTCGCGGGAAAAAGTGGAAGAAGTCATTCTCGTAGACACACAATCGCTCGTCACCGTGAAGGGACTGGGGAAAAAAACGCGCGTCCGCGTACTAGATCATCACCCGATTAAAGAGAATCTGCCCGATGATTGGCAAATTAACGTTGAAGAAATCGGCGCGGAGGTAACGCACCTAACCGAAAACTTGCGTGCCTCCGATAAACATCTCTCTGCAATCCAAGCAACGCTACTCCTCCTCGGCATTTACGAAGATACGGGATCACTATCCTACACCAGCACCACGCCTCGCGATATCCGTGCCTCAGCTTGGCTCCTCGAGCAAGGTGCCGACCTTAACATCGCCAATAAATTTCTCAACACCCCCCTCTCTCTTGAACAGCGAAAAATTTACGATGAATTATGCGCCAACGCGGTCACGCATGAGATTAATGGACATCAAATTATCATCGCCTGTGGAGATGCACGAAATTCAGAAGAAGAAATATCATCCCTTGCCCATAAACTCCGCGACCTCCTCGACCCGGACGCACTCTTTATTCTCGTTAAAACATCCAGCGGAACGCGGCTTGTCGCGCGCTCATCTTCAGATAATATCAACGTGGGCAACATCGCAAAAAGATTAGGCGGGGGAGGGCATCCACGCGCCTCAGCCGCGTTAATTCGTAACGAGCAAGAAAAAAGCCAATTAACCGACAAGCAAGCCCAAAACGCGTCAGACCCTTGTCTTTATATCCTAAAAATTCTTAAAGAAGAAATCAAACCGTCCATCACCGTTGCCGAGATGATGTCCCGCGGTCCCCAAACATTATCACCCGAAACATCGGCGGAAAAAGCATCCGAATTGATGAAAAAATTTGGCTATGAGGGCTACCCGATTGTCAAAAACGGGCGCGTGGTCGGCTTGCTCAATCGCCGCGCGGTAGACCGTGCAATTTCACACGATTTAGACCTAAAAGCCGGCTCATTAATGGAAGCCGGTGAAGTGACGCTTGCCCCCGGTGATGCTTTAGCGACCATCCAACGGCGAATGCGGGACAGCGGCTGGGGGCAAATTCCCGTTGTGGACGCGGGAAAAGTGGTGGGCATCGTGACGCGCACCGACTTGCTCAAAACGCTTGCGCCCGATGCAACACGCACCGAAAATAATTATGCAAAACTGCTCGAAAGTGCCTTGCCCAAAACGCGGCTCGACCTGATTAAAGAAGTTGCCCAAGTAGCAGAAGCTGAAAATGCGGCTCTCTATTTGGTAGGCGGCTTCGTGCGCGATTTGATATTGAAACGCCCCAGTTTAGATTTTGATTTCGTGGTCGAAGGCGATGCAATCGCGTTGGCTGAAAAAATGGTCGAAAAATACGGCGGACGCATCACCAAACATGCCCGTTTTGGCACCGCAAAATGGTTTTTAGAAGGTTCAGCATTTGAATCCACAAAAACACACGAAGAAACTCGAAGAAAAAATAAAAAAGAAGAAAAAAACGATAAATCTGTAAATTCGCATAACTCGCCACTTACAAACTTGCCTCTTGCCTCTTCCCACTTGCCCGCATTCCTAGATTTCATCACCGCCCGCACCGAATTCTACACACGCCCCACCGCGCTCCCCACCGTTTCGAGTGGCTCTATCAAACTCGATTTACACCGCCGCGATTTCACCATCAACACCCTCGCCCTGCGTCTCGACAAGCCGCATTATGGCGAACTTCACGACCATTGGGGCGGTCTCGCCGACCTCCAGCGCGGGCTGGTACGCGTCCTGCATTCACTCTCCTTCGTAGATGATCCCACGCGTATTTTGCGCGCCATCCGTTTTGAGCAACGCTTCAAATTCACACTCGGCGTTCGCACCAAAGAATTAATGGACGAAGCCCATCCGCTCCTCGCCAAACTCACCGGACAAAGAATTCGGCATGAATTAGATTTGATTTTGGACGAACCCCGCGCGGTTGCGATGTTTACGCGCCTTTCAGCCTTAGATTTGCTCCCCGCCATCTCCCCCCGCCTCACGCGTGACCCGGAACTTGGTGCGCGTTTGGATTCAGCCCTCAATGCTCAGCCCCCTTCCTCCCTCGGCGATTTAGAAAGCATTGCCCATCTCCCCCAAAGACGCACTTTGGGCTATTTGGTTTGGTTACTCCCGCTCCCCGCAGATGATTTGCGCGCAGTTATCAAAAGACTTCACCTTCACGCTGTGCTAAAAAGTGCGCTTTTAATCACCCGAAACCTCTGCGATAATTTAGATACGCTAAAAAACGCCCCCCCCAGCATTTGGACGCGCAAATTAGACGGAATTCCACCCCTCGCACTTTACGCGGCATCCCTTTGTCCTATAGATGAAATTTTGCAAAAAAATATCCAGCAATATCTTGCAAAATGGAGAAATATCCACCCCACCATCAGCGGTGATACTCTAAAAGCGCGCGGCTTGAAACCAAGCCCAAAATATAAAGAGATTTTGTCAGAATTACGAGATGCGTGGCTAGACGAAAAGATAACCAATGAAAAAGAAGAGAGTGTGCTTTTAGAAAAATTACTCAAGGGAAAATAAAACGCAGGTTTTACAGGTTAGGGCTTTCGCTCGAGCAGTAGCGCATCGCACCAACTTCGACAGAAAGATGCTAATAGACAAGTATTTTGCCCATCGAAAAGCAGATTCTTGTCATTTTGGTGCGATGCACCCTCTTTTCTAGCCCAAAAGCAAAAGTCCTACAGGTTAAGCAGATTTGTTCTCTCGCAAACAAAAAGCTAAAGCATTCAGCATATTACAATTATGTTTTAAATTTCCAATGAGGCTATTTAATCCTCCTTCCATTCTTTCAACCTTCAAACTTTCAACCCATCACCCTCTCGTAAAAAACCAAAAGCGTACTTCCATACTTCCGCTCGTCAAATTTAACTAGATTCTTTAACGAAGTTTCTTCATGTCCCCAAAATTCCCTAGGGTGAATTTGCACCACGACCCAACTCTCATCACTAAGCCAATTGGGGTTTTCATCTACCAGTTTTAAAGCACGCAACCACATCTCTTTATATTGGGGCGGGGCAATATAGATATAGTCGAAGGCATAATCGGGGGTGGATTCTAAAAAAGCAAATGAGTCTCCGCGCTTGATTTGGGCTTGGTCGCTGTCAAATTTGCAGTGCGCAAGATTTTCACGAATCACGTTAATTGCCTCGCGTCCCATTTCGCTGTAGCGCACAAAAATTGCGCCGCGGCTTAAAGCCTCAATGCCCACAGCACCCGTCCCGCCAAAGAGATCCCACCATGTTGAATCGAGAACATCCGCGCCGATGATGTTAAAGAGATTTTCTTTAACGCGGTCGGTAATGGGACGCGTCCCTTTGCCCGGAACGATTTTCAATCTATGCCCTTTGGCTTTGCCTGCAATTACGCGTAAGCTCATTTACTGAATCTCCTTGATCACACAAAAAATCGCCCCGTTTCTCCCAACGCTGATGAGGGCAGGAGAATGACGTTCGATGATATTGAACGCATTGAGACGAGAAGAAAGGAGCAAATAGTCTCCTCTTTGAGGCGGGTCATATTTCATATCTAAAACACCGACATTTTCGGCTGTGTAATAAGCCGCTATTCTTGGCTCACGGTGGACAATGAGCGTTTCATCATTTTGGGCAAAATCATTAAAATTTTCTACCGCTTCTTTATAGCAGGTTAACCAATAATCGGTTTCAAAGACACCCTCAACGCCACTAGTGCCTCCAACGATGGCATTATAATACGCGTATTCGTAGGGATGTAGTCTCACACTGCCATTAATCCCAAAAGACAAAATGGCTAAAAGAATAATGATCTTTAGTTGGTAATTGCCTACCCATGCAAAAATTTTCTCGAAGGCAAAACCGGTTACGATAAAGACCGGTGGCAGAATAAAAAGAAAATGGCGGTATCCGTCATACATCGGGGGACGAACAAGCAGTACATAGCTAACCATAAACCCAAAGAAGAGGAGCAAAATCCCAAGATCGTACCACGCGCGCGCCTTCTGCTTCCAACGAAAAAAGCTGATGATAAGTCCCATCCCAAAGAGTATCCAAGTCGGTTCGGTTAAGGTAATCCCCAGTAAAACCGGCAGGTAACGTAAGGGCAATTCGTAAGCTCGATAAACATTGCCATAAAAAAGCACGCTCAGCGATGTCGGGTTATTAGCCATCAATTTTAACACTTCAACAAAATGCGCAAGCGGTGCTTCCCAAAGATAGGGCCACGTCAGGTAGGTGGTAATTATGGCGACTAGCGTGACGGGGATAAACCAAAGCAGGATGCGTTTCTTTCGCTTGGTGAGGGCATATAGAAAAAGGAGAACACCAATTAGCGGGGCGATAATACGCAGATTTGTAGCTAATCCCATGAGAACGCCAATAAGCAAGGTTTGGCGCGAACGTGAATTTGGGCTTGCTTCTCCTGTGGAGAGTTGGTCTATCGCCCTAAACCCGTAGTAGAGGGTGACGAGGAAAATGGTGGTGAAGGGAGGGTCTTTGGGATTGATGAAAGCGTGACCCCAAAGCAGTGGTTGCGAAATATAAAGGAGCGATGCTGAGAACGCGCCTTCGGGTTTGAGCCAACGTAACGATAATTTATAGAGATAAAAAACGCCAATCAGGTAGGTGATGAAATTCATCAAATGCCAAAGGGCAACTTTATCTATGCCCGTCAGCGCGTGGAGGGCATTAACCGGAAGCCGCGCAATTAATAAATACGCGGGACCGCGATTACGATGATCGTTTCTGCTGGGTCCGTAGGCGAGGTTAATATCAAAATTTCCGCTCAGGTGTTCGGGAATCGAATAGGCGTAGCCAATTGCTTCGCCGTAGCCGTAGTAAAGGCTTTCGTCCCATGTCATGCCATAATCTTGGAAAGTGAAAACACCGATAATCAGGCAAAGGGCGAGCAGGATGAGAATGGGGAGATGTTTTGAGTTTTTTTGCATTCTAGGGCGTGAGATAAAACGTGAAGCGTATTTTTCACTTTTTACCTTTTGTTATTTACTTTTTCGTTTAAACGATTTTAGTAATTCTGCCAATTCTTCTTCTTCCCCTTTTTGTTTGGCAAAATACTCGGCGATAAATTTAGATCGGCGCAGGCGTAAAGACATGGGCGCAACCACGTATAAATCGGCGAGTGTGACATTGGTGCGCCCACTTGCGGCGGCATACGCACGACCGGCTTCAAGCCAAGTGATTTCTGCGCGCAAGGAATCTATGCCGAGTTCTTGAATGAGGGCGATGGCTTTCTTAGCCACATTATTAGAAATTTTCACTTCTTTAAGGCGTTCTCGCGTGGTTTCCAGTTCATCTCTAATTGCTATAGTACCATCCATATATTTTGCAATCATTTGATGCGGTGCGCTGAAATAATCTTGTACCTGCTTATAGGCTTTTAGGCGTTCTTTGGGGTTTTCCAAACCGCTTACGACAACGCGCAAGCCAAAACGATCCATAATTTGCGGACGAAGATTCCCCTCTTCGGGATTCATCGAACCGACCAAAAGAAAACGGGATTTATAAGTAGCGGAGGCGGCACCGCGCCGAAGGGTATACGAACCTTGTGCGGCGGCATCCAAAATGGCATCCAAAACATCATCACCGAGTAAATTCGCTTCATCAAGATAGAGCAAGTTGCGATCTGCTTGGGCAAGGATACCGCGTTTTAGCCGAATTTTTGACTGCATCGCGGCGCGCTCATCTATCCCGCCGACTACGTTTTCGAGTTTGGCGTTGAGCGGCAATTCAATCAGCCGAACGCGTGAGGGGCGTGTAAGCGATTCTCCTTCACCATATTTTTTCGCGCAATCGGGGCAAACGGCATCCATACCGCCCTCTTCAATATCGGAGGGTAAACAACCATAATGACAAGTGCTTCGCTCTATCATCGGGAGCAAATCTATCAGGCTACGAACTGCCGTTGTTTTCGCCGTGCCGCGCGGACCAATGAGCAAAATCCCGCCGATATTGGGATTAACCAATCCCAATATGAGGGCAAGCTTCATTTCTTTTTGCCCGACAATCGCCGAAAAGGGAAAAGGGAGAACCTCCGCTTTGCCACTATCTCGAAATTTGACAGGCGGCAAATCTTTGCCTGAAACATGATCGAGCAGTTCTTTTAACGAACGAAAAGGATGCGCCTGACGCTCCTTCGGTTCACTCTTTAATTCGGGGAGAGGGGGGAGGATTTCTTCGGTCATTTTTTCTTCTGAGCGAGCCGCCGTTCTTGCCGCGCCCGCGCTTTTTTCATACGCTCTTTTTCTTCAGGTGTCTCCGCAATTAGCGCGGGAACTTCACTCGCTTTACCATCTTCATTCTGGGCGACATAAACAAGATAAGCCGTATTGGTATGAACTTGTTCTCCCGTAAGCGGATTTTCTGCAACTACCCTCACCTCCGCCTCAAGGGATGTGCGCCCCGTATAAGTCACCTCGGCGGTGAGAATAATCACATCGCCAATGTGAATCGGTTGCCGAAAAGTCATTTGGTCAATTGCAACCGTCACCACGCGATGTTGAGCATGGCGCATACAGGCAAGCGCACCGGCTTCGTCCACAAGTTTCATAATCCAACCGCCATGAACATTGCCGTGATGATTAGCATGTTCGGGTTGCATCAACTG
>CAZERH010000001.1:3056-10997 GCA_964515535.1 uncultured Anaerolineaceae bacterium | reverse complement strand
AGTAGCACATCAATTTCGCTGTGCTTGAGTTCGGGCATCATCGGAGCAAGGGCAATGGTTGCAGGCGGGTAGACTTTGGGCGGTTTTGCGGGCGGGCGTTTGCGCGTAGTGGCTACCTCTATGGTACGTTTTCGCAAAATGCGCGGTCCTTTGGCTAAAAAGCCAACGTAAAACCCAAGAACGGAATAAACTTCTTTTTCAGGCGTAATCCAACCGATCCACTCGCCGATACGGTTGTAGAGATAGGGATAAATCAGAAAGACTTCTGCATCGCCTTTTGTGGTGTAGATGGGGATTATTTTAGCCATATTGGATTGTAGCACTTTTATCGGATGGTATTGGGGGAAGCCCAATCCGCTTCGAGACGAACGTGACCCAAATTTGGGTGCCAGGGGTCAGCATTTGCTTGGAGATTCAACACCCAAGCCAAAAACGCGGAGGTTTCGCTCAATCTGCATTTTCGTCAACGTCATTATACGTCCAATAACGGTTAACAAAAAAGTTCCAGAGCATCACAATCCCAACGGCGAGAGCCAGCGTAAAATTTTTGGCGAGAAACTCTGCACCCAGAGAAAGATTTAAGTTGAGATTGTTGAAGAAGGTCAGCATGGGGATTTCAACAAACTTCAAAATGGGGATTCTGATAGCCATTCCGGCGATATTGACGGCGAAGAACATGGTGAGTTGCCGCGCAACGGGACGTGAACGCGATTCGGGGTATGTCCAATAGCGATTCCAGATGAAATTGGAGATAATGGCTGAGATGAACGAAATTGTGCCGGCAATAACGAGCGATAGACCCAGCTTTTGCGTGAGCAAATTCATCATGCCGAAATCAATCACTGCGCCTATCATGCCGACTGCCGCAAATTTCAGAAAACGGGTGCGCTCTTTGGAGTCGGTGAGTGGATTTTTTGCCACCTTAGAGTCCCAGTTTCTCCTTGAAATAGGGCATTGTTTTTCGGATGCCTTCTTCCAAGTTGATTTTTGCTTCCCAGTCGAGGATGTTTTTGGCGCGCGTGGTATCCGGGCGGCGGCGTTGAGGGTCACGGGCAGAGCGACCCGCGGGGACGTAGGTAACTCCACTTGGATTTTTAGTAAGTGCGTTTATCGTTTCGGCAAATTCTAAAATCGTAATCTCGTCCGGATTGCCGATATTAACGGGGAAATGTTCGTCTGAGTAAAGAAGACGAACAATGCCCTCGATAAGGTCGTCTACATAGCAAAATGAGCGAGTCTGCTGACCATCTCCAAAAACTGTCAATTTTTGCTGGAGAAGGGCTTGTTTAAGAAAATTGGGCAAGGCGCGTCCATCTTCGAGATCCATACGGGGACCATAGGTGTTGAAAATACGCACAATGCGCGTATCTACGCCGTGGTGACGATGATATGCCATCGTAAGGGCTTCGGCGAAACGTTTTGCTTCATCATAAACCGCTCGTTTTCCAATAGTATCTACGTTGCCCGCATAATCTTCGCTTTGGGGATGGACGGTCGGGTCGCCGTAAATTTCACTGGTCGAAGCGAGCAAAAATTTTGCATCATGTGCTTTTGCTACGCCGAGTGAATTATGCGTGCCTAAAGCTCCCGCTTTCATCGTTTTGATAGGAAGATTAAAATAGGCGCGTTCAGAGTTCGGATTTGGGCTGGCGGGGGAGGCAAAGTGCATCACCGCATCAATTTTGTCAGGCACAAAAATATAGTTAGAAACATCATGTTTATAAAAACTGAAATTTTCATTCCCTGAGAGATGGGCGATATTGTCGGGGTTTCCTGTGATGAAATTATCCATGCCAACAACTTGATGTCCGTCGGCAATCAGATAATCGCAGAGATGAGAGCCAAGAAATCCAGCCGCACCGGTGATAAGAATACGCATATTTTTTCCTTTTCTTTGTAGATAATTAGGTAGAGGCAGACGGTTGTCCGCCCCTACTTTATTTTACGAGACTTCTCCAGTCAATCCGGCTAATCAGCCCATCGCCTGTAATTTGATGTGCTTGCCCGGAGGCTGAATCAATAAGCCATAAATTGCCTTGATAGTTCACAGCCAGAAAATCACCTGCTTGACCGGAAATTGGTTCCGGTGCCCAAATCGGGGTTTGAGGCTCAATACCGCGTGAGTCTTTGGGCGGAAAAACTTCGTGCCGATTGGAGCCATCTCTGTCCATAACCACTACACGATAGCGGCTACTTTCGCTTTGCGAGGGAAAAATTGCCTGCAAATACGCAATTTGGTAAACATACTCGCGTCCACTGGGGCGAAGAGGAGAACTGGATGGGTAAGCAAACATGCCGGTTTGGGGCGAAAGCTGAATAGCATCCAAGTTGGCGAGGGGAACCGCGCTGAGGTCAAAATAAGGCGACTCTTCAACACCAACCAAATTTTGCGAAGGAGCATGAGTAACGGTGAACAGAGTTCTATTATCCGCGCCCCAAGTCAAACCCGGAATCCACGCCCAGTTGCTATGGGTACTTAAGGCAGTAATATCTAGCAAAGGTTCAAATTCTTTTTTGTCAAGATTGACGATACCAATTCCATCGGGTCGAGTGTAGGCAAGGATTTTACCATCGGGAGACCACACAAAATTCATGCCCCACCAACCGTAAACACCACCTGAACTTGCTTCAATAACTTCGCTGGTACTCGGCGATAAACTGGCACTAAAACTAACGCGATAAAGATCGTTATTGGCTTGCCAGCCGGGGGCGGCAACGCGCGGCTCTACGGTTGAATAATAAACGCGCGCCCCGTGATTAGGTCGCCAACCGGCGAAATGCACCACATTGGAGGCTTGGAGATTTAACGGCTCTTTGGGTTTGCCTTGTGTGCTAACCGCCCATAAAGTATTAATTTCTTCTGCGGGGTCTTTATCTGATTTTCGAGTAAAAAGTAGCCAACCCGCATTGGGCGAAAGCGCAAAAATACGTCCGTCCAAATCCCCCGTAGTGACGAGGGGACGGCGGTTAGCAGTAGTATCTTCCATAATCCACGCGTTGCCACCGGAGAGATAGGCAATGATGCCGGGAATCGGGATGGGTGCAAAAATGGTTTGCACGCCGACCATCGTAATTTCGGGAACTGCCTCACGGATAACACTTTTTTTCACCAAATTATTACTAATCTCAACGCCATTTTCATAAACACCGCGATAGGTGATTTCCTCAAGTCCGTTTTGCCCCAGTTGAATTAATCGCGTTTCTCCTTCGGGAAGAGATTCGTTGCGCACCACCTGCCGTTCGTAAGGAATTGTCTCCTCTTCGCTCTCAAATTTTTCACGTACACTGATAATTTGAATTTCATCCCCGTCTATTAAAAGCGTGTAAAGAGGAGGCTCTATCTGATCTAATTCAGCATATTCTATGCCCGCGTTTTTAAGGGCTTCTTCAACATTGCTTCCCGCCGGGAGTTGAACCTGAACACTCCCCGCTTCCGTGTTAACACGCACCTGTATTTCTCCACGCGAAAACTGCGGGGAACGGCATCCCGTTGAAAGGAGAGCGAGCCCGAAAATGATAAAAAGCAAAATAACGCGCAAAGCCGCGCCTTGCCCAATAGGAGCAAAAAAGCTGAGAGATTCATCCGAAATTGAATCTTGCTTCTTCACAGAATAAGCTTTCATGCTGGTATAATTCACTCGCTATTTTACCTTCCCTTGCATGAATAAAAATCCCTCTCCGATGCCGATTTTCTCAATGCGAAAACCGGTGGCTACGGGTCCTGCGGCACCGGTATACGCCTCTTTGACAATCGCCGAAAGACCGCTAGAGAGGCTCGCCGGTACGGGAAAAGGTCCAAAATCTGCGCTTTCTATACGCATATCCGGCTGTCCCTGCGCATCAACAAAAACAGTCACCACCACTTTGATTGTGGCTGTAAAATAACCTTGCGTAGCCTTACCATAAATGGTCATTTTTCCATCACGGAAAAAAACCTGCGGCTCGGTGAAGAAAGGCTCTTCTTCGCTCTCAAGTTTTAAGCTAAGAAAAGAGGTAAGTTGAGTTTCGGTAAGGGTGAGAAGAATGGGTTCGCCATTTGCCCCCGCCTCAAACACGGCTTTAAACTGCGCTTGCATATCTTCAACAATAGCGGGCGAAGACTGAATTCTCGTTTCGGGATATTCCGGTCCGCCGATGTTTAACGTACAGGCAAAAGCAGTTAAAATTAAGAATAGAAGAATAAAAATCTTTTTATTTGACATATTTTTTGTTCTCTGATAATCATAACGAACGGAGCAATTATAGCATGAGCGACTCTAAAAAACGTACGGAAATTTCTCTCTCAGCCAAATTGGAGGCTTTGCTTTTTGTCGCCTCAGAACCTGTTCCGCAGACGCAATTGGGGACTGCACTAAACATAACCCCCGCAAAATTCAGAGCTGTTTTGGATGAATTGAACGAGACGCTCGCGACCCGCGGCTTGCGGATTCAATCTCAGCGCGGACGCGTGCAGTTGACCACCGCACCCGAACTTGCCGCACTGATACAGGATTTCCTCAACCTAGACGCGACCACCCGCCTTAGCCCCGCCGCACTAGAAGCACTTTCAATTATCGCCTACCAACAACCTGTGACGCGCCCCCAAGTGGACGCAATCCGCGGTGTCAATAGTGATGGCGTCATGCGCTCGCTCCTAAGCAAAGGATTAATTCAAGAAGGCGGGCGCGCCGAAGGACCTGGTCGCCCGATATTATACGCTACCACACCGGAATTTTTACAACATTTTGGCTTAGATTCTCTCTCGGCACTCCCCGATTTAGATATTTCAGAAAGCAAGAAAAACGAAGATCAAGAAATTTTGAAGAGCTAATGCCTAAAACAACGAAGGAATAATTTTATGGAAGAACGATTACAAAAAATACTAGCAAAAGCAGGATTTGGCTCAAGACGTGGTTGCGAAGACTATATCACCGCGGGGCGCGTCAAAGTTAATGGCAAAACTGCCAAAATAGGGGAAAAAGCAGATGTAGATAAAGATAAAATCACAGTTGACGGAAAAGGAATCAAAATTCCAGAAGATAATATCTATATTGCCTTAAATAAACCGCGCGGAGTTATCTCGGCTGTTTCCAGCCCCGACCCGCGCCCAACCGTGCGCGATTTGATCCCAATCAACCGGCGGATTTATCCCGTTGGTCGCTTGGATATTGAAAGCGAAGGCTTGATGTTGATGACCGATGATGGCGAACTGGCAAATAAGCTCTCACATCCCCGCTATGGGCATGAAAAAGTCTATAAGGTTTTGGTCGCCAGCCACCCCGACAGAAAACAACTCGAGGCTTGGCGGCGCGGTATCGTTTTAGAAGATGGCTATCGCACTGCCCCCGCAAAGGTTTTTGTGGATGGAAAAGCGGGCAAAGGCTCACGCTTAACCGTAATCCTAACAGAAGGGCGCAAACGCCAAATTCGCGAAACAGGGAGTTTGCTGGGCTTACCCGTTGTTAGAATTACACGCATCCAATTGGGCAGTTTGAAATTAGGCAGATTGAAACCGAGAGAGTGGCGTTATTTAACCAAAGAAGAAGTAACGGAACTAAAAGAAGGTGTTCCCTCTAAACGCAAAAGCTCAAAAAAGCACGCAAAAACGCAAAAACCAAAAAATAAAAAGAAATGACATAGTTGCTCAAAATTAAGGTGGTAGAACTGCAACGCATCTTCGAGCAGGAAGTGCATCGCACCAAAACGATGAGAATCTGCTCTTCGAGGGGCAAAATCTTTGTTAAAGGGCATCTTTCTGTCGAAGTTGGTGCGATGCTCTCCGTATTTTTTTTTATTATTTCACGCAAAAACGCAAGAACCCGCTTCCTTGAAGGAAGCGGGTTCTTTTAATAATCGAATTTTATTCCCGATGGAGCAAGTGTTTCTAATGGCAACACTCACGAATATCCCAAACTTCTTTCGCGATATCTTTGATAGCCTTCTTCACATCAGCTTCCGTTGCGCCGGATACTTTAAACACAATCAGTTTTGTTGCAACATCTTCACCTGAAAATTGACCGAAAGAGATAAAACTCCCGCCTACACCTGCAATTGCGGTGGTGATTTTGTTGAGAATACCGGGCTGGTCATCAACCAATGCCGTAACGCGAACGCCCAATTCGCGTGCGCCCATTAATTCAAGGAAAACCTTAAACAAATCGGTTTCCGTAATCATACCGGCAACTTTTCCCTCGCGTATAACAGGGAGACCACCAATCTTTTCATCTGCCATGATGCGAGCGGCTTGCTCTATGGGCATATCCTCGTCAATGGTGGTGACATTCTTCGTCATCACTTCGTCAACAGTAAGTTTACTAAGCAGGTAATTTATTTCCCAGCGGCTAAGAGAGGTCGCTTTTGTGGGGGTAGCATCAATCAAATCTTGCTCAGATACAATCCCAATCAACTTGCCTTTTTTAATCACAGGAGCGCGCCGAATACTCTCTTGTTTAAACAAATTTCGTGCATCTTGAATAGGGGTATCGGGGGAAAGTGCAATTACGGGATAGGACATTCGTTCTTTTATGAGCATCTTTTTCTCTCCTATTGTCATTTGAATAAAATGTAACCTGCACTGTATTATATACTAAATCAACAACTATGCGGAAGAATTTTTGGGAGTGCCTATTTTAGGGCGTGAAATTACTGCCTCGCGCGGTAACTTCAGCAAGATTCCGTTTAAAAAGCTGAATCTATACGACAGACCAACTCGCGTTGGTTTTAAGTGTGAGGTAGATTTTTTCGTAAACACACTGACTTAGTCACCTCCGGATTTTTGGATAAGCCACAAATTAAAAAACAAAGTTAAAACTCCGCAACGCGCGTATTTCAAAATTGCGTGCCGATAATCAACATCTGCGGGGCGTAAACAGCTCCGCGAGGCTCACGCCGCGCGAGCCTTTGAAGTTCAGCAAGCAAGCCGAAACACGCGCGCCGCGCCCTTATCCCATCTGCAAAAATTTCTTTTGACATCCCCGCTTTCCCATGCTAAACTATTCTCGTTAACAGGAGCGCGCTCAAAGAGCGCGCTTTTTTCAGGCAAATCGCCAAATATAGGAAGAAAAATGGATGTTTTACTAACAGGCTCAGTTGCCTACGATTACCTAATGACCTTTCCGGGGAAATTTGAAGACCAAATTTTGCCAGAGCGTTTATCCTCAATCAGCTTATCTTTTCTTGTAGATTCAATGACCCGCGAGCGCGGCGGTGTTGCCCCCAATATCGCCTATACCTTAGCATTGCTTGGCGCAAAACCGCGCCTCATGGCAACTGTTGGGCAAGATTTTGGCGACTATCGCGCGTGGTTAGAGGCTCAAGGCATTGATACAACCTATGCAAAAGTCATCCCCGATGTTTTTACGGCATCCTTTTTTGCAACTACCGACCAAACCGGAGCCCAAATTGCCAGCTTTTCACCGGGGGCAATGGGATACGCCGCGGAGCAACATATCAAAAACGTAGCTCCAAAACCCGACATGGTCGTTATCTCCCCGAATGATCCCGTTGCCATGAAAAACTTCGCCGCAGAATGTCGCAATTTAGACATCCCCTATCTCTATGACCCCAGCCAACAATTATTACGTCTCGAAGGCGATGAAATTGCTCGTGATATGAGCGGCGCACATTTCCTTTTTGTAAATGATTATGAATTCGGCTTGATTGCAAAGAAAACGGGACTTGATTTAGAAGGCATGTTAGATAAAGTGAAAATCATTGTCGTGACGCGCGGCAAAGATGGCGCAGATATTTATGCCGATGGGAAAGAAATCCACATTCCCACCGTCCCCGAACAAAAAATTATTGACCCCACCGGTGTTGGCGATGCTTTCCGCGGAGGTTTTCTCTCTGCTTATTCTAAAGGCTTGGATTGGGAGTTATGTGGGCAAATGGGCTCATTATCCGCCGTATATGTACTAGAACAAAGCGGCACCCAAAACCATAGCTATACACGGGAAGAGTTCG
>CAZERH010000001.1:0-2956 GCA_964515535.1 uncultured Anaerolineaceae bacterium | reverse complement strand
ATGCACTGATACCTAATCAACTAGGAGTTATAAAATGACCGAATATGATATTAAAGACCTCAGTCTAGCCGAAGGTGGCATCCGCCGCATGGACTGGGCAGAACGCGAAATGCCCGTTTTGCGCCAAATCAAAGAACGTTTTGAAAAAGAGAAGCCCTTTGAAGGGATTCGCATGTCCGCATGTCTCCACGTGACCACCGAGACAGCGAACTTGATGGCAACCCTCCAAGCTGGTGGTGCAGATGTGGTTCTCACCGCATCCAACCCTCTTTCTACCCAAGATGATGTCGCCGCCGCGCTCGTCAATCGCTACGAAATACCCGTTTACGCGATTAAAGGCGAAAGCAACGAGACGTATTACAAACATCTCACCGCCGCGCTTGACCACAAGCCCCATATCACCATGGACGATGGCGCAGATTTAGTCTCTACCATTCACAAAGACCGCCGTGAATTGCTCGAGGGTATTCTCGGTAGCACCGAAGAAACTACCACCGGTGTTATTCGCCTTAAAGCGATGGCGGCAGATGGCGCGCTCGAATTCCCTGTAGTTGCTGTCAATGATGCGCTCACTAAACATCTTTTTGATAATCGTTACGGCACAGGACAATCTACAATGGATGGCATTATCCGTGCCACCAATATCCTCATCGCCGGTCGAACTGTGGTTGTGGCTGGCTATGGCTGGTGTGCACGTGGTTTGGCAATGCGCGCCGAAGGCATGGGCGCAAATGTGATTGTCACCGAAGTTGACCCCATGAAAGCCCTCGAAGCCGTCATGGATGGCTACCGCGTCATGCCGATGATGGAAGCCGCCGCCGTTGGCGATATTTTTGTCACCCTCACCGGCGATATCCATGTCGTTGATAAACATCATTTTGAAGCCATGAAAGATGGCGCAATTATTGCCAACTCAGGTCACTTCAACGTAGAAATCAACATTCCCTCCCTCGCAGAAATGGCTGTTGGCGAGCCTACTCGCGTTCGCCCCTTCGTAGATCAATACGACATGCCCGATGGTCGCAGAATTCACATTTTAGGCGAAGGACGCCTCATCAATCTCGCCGCCGCCGAAGGACATCCCGCCTCTGTGATGGATATGTCTTTTGCCAACCAAGCTCTTTCGGCAGAGTATATGGTCAAAAACTACAAGAATCTTGAAGCCAAAGTTTATTCTGTCCCCGAAGATATTGATAACGAAATCGCTCGCCTCAAACTCGAAGGCATGGGCGTTTCTATTGATATTCTCACCGAAGAGCAAGTTAAATATCTCAACTCTTGGACGGAAGGAACTTAAGCCAGTCAGTAAACCGGTAAACCAGTGGGGCGAACTCTTGTTCGCCCCTTTTTATTTCCCTTATTTTTTTATGCAAATCACCCCCGTTACCAATTTGACTGCTGAAATTTACGAAGCCTTTCAGCGATTAATGCCTCAGCTTTCTTCCGTAACACCTCCCTCACGGGATGGCTTACAGGATTTAATTGATGCGCCCGCGACAACCCTCCTCATCGCCCGTGATGCGGATGGTGAAATCGTGGCGACCGTGACCCTAACTTGCTTCCGCGTCCCCACCGGTGCGCGTGCCATTATCGAAGATCTCGTTGTGGACGCAGAATCCCGCGCACAAGGAATCGCAACCAAGTTGATACGCGTCTGTTTCGATCTTGCAGAACACTACGGTGCTAAAGGCGTGATGCTCACGTCCAACTCGCGCCGCGTTTCAGCGAATCAACTTTATCAAAAAATCGGATTTAAGCGTTGGGAAACGAATCTGTATTTTTATGAATTTTAAGCAACTTTTGATAATCTTCGGGGCAATCTACATCCAATAATAATCCGGAATCTAACCACAAAATATAGCTGGGGGAAAATTGAGAGAAAATGCCTCGCCCGCCTATATCTCCTTCGAGTTCGAGCAATGCAGGGAAGGTGACGCGGTCAAATAAAACGGGATTTGCTCTCTTATCTTCTACCATTGGTGCGATGACTGCTTTGAGTGTTCTGTGATGTTCTTCGACCAACGCGCGCATCACCGTTGGCGTGACTTGGGGCTGGTCGGCGAGCAAAAATATGGCAGAGCCGATATTTGCGGGGAGGGCGTTGATACCGGCGCGAATGGATGCGCTTTGCCCTTCTTCCCAATGATGATTGTGGATAATTTTCACGGGTAAATTTTGCAAAAGAGTTTGAATTTTCTCGTGTTCTGCGCCCGTGACGACAACGATGGAGGATAAATCGGCTTTCAGCGCGTTTTCTGCTACCACGCGAATAAAAGCCTTGCCGTGATAATCAAGTAGTTGCTTGCTTTTTCCAAAACGGGCGGATGAACCAGCCGCGAGGATGATGGCAGAAGATGGTTCAAAAGTTTGAAAATTGGAAGGTTTTGAATTTTGAAAGTTGAAAGTAGTTATTGCGTTGAATCCGGGCAATAGACTTTTTGCTATCTTTCCGCCGGTTGCTTCTAGTTCTGGCGTATTTGCTTGCGTTAAGAGTACGATTTTTTTTGCTTTTTGGGGGATATTCTTTAGCCCGCCCTGCTGATTTATTAAAACTTTCAGAAGGTTTTGTGCGTTGATAATTTCTCCCTCTTTCATCTCGCCTAATTCTGCGAATTCCTTTGCGTTATATATATTTTTCTCATGTAGAGCTTTCCCAAGACCTGATAATCCTGCTACCACGATAACCGTATCTACAAAATCGGGGATAGCAGGCTCATTTTCTTTGGGGGCTTTGAGTGGCTTTTGGCGCGCCCCATCCGCTTCAATGAGGAGAGGAAGAGAATGGTAATTTGCAAATTGCTCTAGCCACATCAAACTTTTTTCGGGAAGCGCGCTCAACCTATTCTCTTTTTCCTCCCCTGTGACTAAAATCACCCCGCTAAAAGCAATTTCTTCAAGCTGATTCACATCTTCCGGTTTGCGGATAATGAACTGCTGATTCGCTAAATCCACTTGC